>NZ_JADEXH010000004.1:0-158236 GCF_015207205.1 Sphaerospermopsis sp. LEGE 08334
GATCTGAATGCTGCAATTAATTTATCGCGTTTGGCTAAAGCGTGAAAGTCTACCGAGGGATAACTGCTCCCATGCTCCCGTTGAAGTAGAAAGTAAAGTCTAGTTTTGTCTAGGTTTTATATAGCAGGTAGTCAAGAAGGATGAATATCACAGGTTGTTTAATCAGGGGTTGCTGAATAAATCTGAAAACTTTACAGGTAAAGGGTTTTAGCTAGGGCTTGCTGAATAAATGTAAAACCCAGATAAATCAAAGAGTTGAGGCTGATACACAGAAAAATAAGTGCAAGGATTTTAAAGGATGTACCATCAAAAGCGTGCATTTTGGGTCTGATAAATCAGGAAATTATAGGATGACAGATAGCTGAAACTGTTCCCTGTTAAGAGTTCCCTGTTCCCTTGCCTTCACAGATAACTTTCTCAGCAAACCTTAGTTAGCTTTTTTGTATCGGTTTTGGCAAAGATTGAATCTAATACAAGATTGTAAATCTATCAAGCCATCACAATAACTACCGTTATGGACTTCAAAAACTACCAGTTCATCCACCCAGTCATAACTTACCCCTGTTTCGGAATGTATACCCACCGTAATCGTATAAACCCCCTTATTCATTAAGCAGGGGACTTGAAACACTACTTGTAATTGTTGATTTTGTTGAATATCCGGTAATTTAATCTGCTGTAAGTGGGTGTTAGTGCCATAAATTACTAAACCCATGAGATTTCTTAAGGATATACCAACAACTAAATCAGAAAGTTCTGCTTGAGCTTGGATTAATATACTAATTTCAAAACTCTTACCTGTCTCTAGTTTGGTGACTGCTTCACCCTGGTAGTCTAGAATAGTCACCTCTTGAATGAGTGCTAACTGATTACCATGTCTACTGATATTTTCATGGTGATTATTTTGACTAATGCTATCAGGCTGGTCAATTAATTGGGCGCTCTGAGTAATTCTGGTTTCGATTTCCGGCTGATCATCTGCGCTTAACAAGGCAATATAATGGTTAACTACATCCTTAGGATTGCCTATTTCTAGCATTCTGCCACAATTCATCAATATAGCGCTATGACATAACATTTTGACACTACTGGCATCATGGGAAACAAATAATATAGTTACGCCCTGTTCTTTGAGTTGACGAATTCGCTTCATACAGCGAGCTTGAAACTTTGCATCCCCCACAGCTAAAGCTTCATCTACTATCAAAATACTCGGTTCTGTATGAGCGACTACCGCAAAAGCTAACCTGACCACCATCCCACTAGAATAAGTCTTCACAGGATGGTCAATAAAATCCCCAATTTCCGCAAAAGCTGCTATGTCATCAAACTTAGCTGTTATTTCTTCTCGACTTAAGCCTAAAATTTGACCGTTAAAAAATACGTTTTGTCTCCCAGTAAACTCTGGGTTAAATCCGCTACCTAGCTCCAGGAGGGCGGATACCCTACCATTAACAAATACTTCACCTGTGGTTGGGGTGAGGGTTCCGGCGATAATTTGTAAAAGTGTGCTTTTACCAGAACCATTTTGACCAATAATTCCTAGAGTTTCCCCCTGGGGAACCTGTAAATTAATATCCCGGAGCGCCCAAAATTCTTGGGCGTAGTTTTTATTTGGTAGTAAAATTTCCTTGAGCTTATCTACTGGACGAGGATAACGCTTGTAAGATTTGGAGATGTTCTTTAGTGAAATGGCAATTTCCTCACCCATACGATCCTAATTAATTGGTAAAAACTTGGCTACAAGACATCAGCAAAAGCCGGACGCAGCTTTTTATAAACGGTAAACCCAAAACCAAATATAATCAAGGCGACTAAACTAGCAACCGCCCATTCTCCCCAATGTTGCACCTTTCCCACTAAAATTAAATCACGATATACTTCGGCGATCGCCGTTAGGGGATTTAACCAAAATACCCAATTGCGCCAATTTTCGGGAATTGCTGATGCGGGATAAATAATTGGTGTTAAATACAACCAGATATTTAAAACTACCCCCAGGGTTTGGGGAACATCACGCAAAAAAACCGTCAACCCAGCAGCTAAATAACCCAAACCGGTGGTTAACAGTAATTGGGTTAACCAAACTAAGGGTAACAACGCCAGGGTAGTATGTAATGTGTGAGTTTGGATAGCCACAAATACAATCAACGCCATCAAACCAAAGGAACTTTCAATGAAAGTAGATAAAATTGGTACTAATGGTAATAAAGCCAGGGGAAAGACTACCTTTTTAACTAAATTTGGCTGTCCTACCACGCAACCGGCAGACTGGAGTAGTCCCCCAGAAAAAGCAATCCAGGGAAGCAAACCCGCAAATAACCACAATCCAAAGGTAAAATTATTTTCCGGTAGACTGGTGATGGTTAACTTGACCCTCAAAACAATGGCAAATACGTAAGTATAAATTAGCAGTTGTGAAAGCTGATTTACCAATGGCCACAAATTCCCCAGTATTGATCCCTTATACCGCGCTTCTAAGTCTCGCCTGACTAGGGTTCTGAGTAAATCCAATTTAGCCCTTAACTGCTGATTTATTGGCAGTATATTCCTCAGCTTTCGAGGGTATCCCATAATTCCCACTAATTATTCCTTACTTATGAATGATTACTAATAGCGTTTTCTGATTATAAAGCCCAACACTGTCTAAACCATAATCTGTTTCCTCCTTTTCATAGACAACTTCTACTACATAATGATCAATTTTGGGAACAATTCTGACTTGATTGAGATCACAATAGTCTACTTTTGTAGGAATGTGAATCTGACTATATATGACTATATTTTTGTTATTCAAACCCAATACTCGATTTCTATAAAAAATTGGGTATATTTTTGAGAAAACGTCAGTGCGATCGCGATCAGTGAGAAGAGTTAACTACTGCCAAAATTTAGCTAAAATTACTGAGATTTTCTCTAGAAATGATATATTTAAACCACACCTATCTTTAAGGTAGAGCTAGAACTAGTTTTTTTTAAACCATGTTAGTCACTGTTCATCTGATGATAGGATAAGGATACATCTTAATTCAATACTGTTCGGTTAAGGATTTTTGTAGGTTGGGTTGAACAAAGTGAAACCCAACAAATGTCTAGGACTTACGCACTGTACAAATTCACCATGATGTGCATGAACGAGAATCCGTCGTTTCAGGCTTTTAGCGATTAACTTCCGATCAATAGCGAACTGCTTGCAGCAGCGCTTCGCTATCGCCCAAAAATAATTAAAAAATCACGTTAAAATGCCCGAAACCCATACATCATATTTGGTTGATGCTGTCAATGCGTAAGTCCTAATGTCTATAAATGTTGGTTTTCGTTCCTCAACCCAACCTACAGAATTTTATTTTTTGGGCTTAACCGAAAAGTATTGCATCTTAATTTAGTTATATCTGTTGAGCCATGATCGGAGAAAACAATCCTGAAATTAACGTTGATGAATTAATGGCTAAGATCCGCGATGAGGTGGCTAAACGAAAAGGTCGCCCTCAAGGAGTCATAAAATCATCTGATGCAGATACAAGTAATCTGACATTACACCTGAGTTATATTGAATCTTTCCTCAAAAATGCTGAGAATAGGGCATATACTCGCACCAAATGGCCTGATAAACTCAACCGCTTTCCTTTTAATCTGAGCAAAAAGTTACAAAAAGCGACTTTAAAGTTATTAAATTTTCTCTTCAAAGACCAAAGAGAAATAAATTTTAATTTGCTCCAAGCTCTCAGAGAATCTGTATTTATTAACGGACAACTAATAGCAGAAATCTCTAGCTTAAAAACACAGATTAATGAAAATTTAAAAACAGTAGACACTAAACTACAAAGTAACCATGAGTATCTACAAACAGTAGACAATAAACTACAAAATAATTATGAGCATCTACGAATAGTAGACACTAAATTACAAACCACCCATGAGCGCCTAGAGACAGTAGATGCTCAAATACAAAGTAACTACGAGCATCTACGAGTATTAGACACTAAACTACAAACTAGCCATGAGCGCCTAGAGACAGTAGATACTCAACTACAAGCCACCCATGAGAACTATATCAGAAATGACAGCTATGTGAAAAATGATCTCTTGCAGCAGAAGTGGTTAATAGGATTATTTTTAGAGGAAGCACGGCGACGATTACCCGCACCTTTTGATCAAGAACAGCTGCAAACCTTTGTCAATGAAGATGAACATTTGTTAGATGCTTTCTATGTGGCTTTTGAAGATTATTTCCGGGGTAGCCGTGAGGATATATTAAATAGATTAAAAGTATATTTACCTCTGATTGAGCAAGCCAATATTGGCACACCAGACGCGCCTATTTTAGATGTAGGCTGTGGGCGGGGTGAATGGTTAGAATTACTCAGGGACTCTGGATATATATCTAAAGGTATAGATATCAATAGAGTGATGATAGAGCAATGTCAAGCTAGAGACTTGGATGTTATGGCCGCAGATGTCATCGATTATTTACAAACTTTACCAGAAAACAGTTTGGGTGCTATCACAGGATTTCATATTATTGAGCATTTACCCTTTAAACTATTGATGCGGTTATTTGCAGAAACAGTTAGGGTGCTGAAACCCCAGGGATTAGTAATTTTTGAAACCCCCAATCCTGAGAATGTTTTAGTAGGTAGCAATAATTTTTATTTAGATCCCACCCATCACCATCCATTACCTAGTGCTACAATTCAGTTTATGGCTGAAATATCTGGTTTATGTAATATCCAAGTGATGAAATTACATCCATATCCAGAGAATCAACAAGTTGCAGGTGAAGATTTAGCCCAACGCTTTAATCATTACTTTTATGGTTGCCAAGATTATGCAATTATAGGTTATAAACATGAGTAGCTATAAAATTGCAGTTGTAGTACCACGTATGCTCAGTGGGGAAACTGGAGGCGCAGAAAGGTTTTTTACAGGTCTTGTCAATTCCCTCAATACCACAACTACATCCGCAGATATGGTTGAGGTCTTAATTAATGAATCTAGCTTTGAAACCATACAAGAATCATATTTACGTTGCTATGATTTAGACCTTTCTGCTTATGATGGGGTAATTTCTACCAAAGCTCCTACTTTTTTGCTGCGTCATCCTAATCATATATGCTATTTGGTTCATACAATCAGAGTATTTTATGATATGTTTGAGCAGGAATTTGGTAAAGGGAATCAAGTTTTAAAAACTCAAAGAGAAACTATTCAACAACTAGACACAGGAGCCTTACGACCTCCAAGAACTAAAAAAGTTTTTACTATTGGTAACGAAGTTAGTCAAAGACTAATGCAGTGGAATGGTGTAAAAAGTGAAGTTTTACATCCAGCACTAGTATTAAACAATTTTAGCAGGGGGAAATATGACCATATATTTTTACCAGGAAGGCTACACCGCTGGAAGCGAGTAGATTTAGTGATTAAAGCAATGACTCACCTCCGGTACCCCATGAACCTGAAAATTGCCGGTACGGGAGAACAGGATCAAGAATTACGCACACTCAGTGAGACAGATAAGCGGATAGAATTTTTAGGTCGAGTTTCCGATGAAGAACTGTTAAACTTATATGCGAATGCTTTAGTAGTACCCTTTGTACCCATCAGAGAAGATTATGGCTATGTAACTTTAGAGGCTTTTTCTCATTTTAAACCAGTGATTACTTGCCAAGATTCTGGAGAATCTTTACAGTTTGTTAAGGACGGTATAAATGGTTTAGTGGTTCCGCCTAAACCCAAGGAAATCGCTAAAGCCATAGAATACTTTATTAAAAACCCAGAACAAGCTAAAATCATGGGGGAGCGAGGAAAAGTTGCCATTAGTCACATTAACTGGTTAAATATATCTCAGAGGTTATTAAGTGTTTTGCAAAATAACAATGAATAAGAAAAGTTAATCAAAATGACGCAAAAACAAATTTTCCGAGTGACTGTTTTAGATATGCAACCCATTGATCCACCTATTGGGGGTGGGAGACTGCGCCTACTAGGACTATATCACGGCATGGGTGACTGTCTTCCTACTACATATATCGGATCCTATGACTGGGAGGGAGAAAAATATCGACATCATCGGTTGAGTAAAAATTTAGAGGAAATTGATATTCCTTTGAGTGAGCAACACTTTGTTGAATGTGCTAAATTGCAGTCCCGCTTGGGTGGTAAAACAATTATAGATTCTTGCTTTAATTTGCTAGGGCATTATTCTAGTGAATTTGTCGAAACAGCAAAAAGCAAAGTCGCTGAATCAGATATTGTAATTTTCTCTCATCCCTGGGTTTACCCATTAGTCAGGGATTCATTACGACACCCTTCCCAGCTTGTCGTTTACGATTCTCACAATGTAGAAGGTTTATTAAGAACAAGTTTATTAGATGATGGTGGATTAGGAACTGAAATTGCTCAAAATGTAGTGAGCATAGAATATGCTCTGTGTCACAACTGCGATTTAATTCTGGCTTGTTCCCAGGAAGATAGAGAATTATTTAATAAATTATATAATATTCCCTTTAGTAAAATAGCTATTGTTCCCAATGGTGTATTTACAGATAAAATTCCCTATGTAAGTGGTAGTCACAAAAAAATAGCCAAGAAAAAATTAAATTTAGGAGATACTCCACTGGCTATTTTTATGGGTAGCTCTTATCTACCCAACATTGAAGCAGCCAGGTTTATTATTGATGAATTAGCTCCAGCTTTACCTAATATACAGTTTGCCATCTGTGGCGGTGTCTGTGATCAATTTAGCAACGGCGAACTAGAAAAAAGAAATATTAGTAATGTTATTCTCACAGGGTTTTTAAAGGAGAGTGAAAAACTTAACTATTTAGCTGCATCTGATATAGCCATTAACCCTATGTTTTCCGGTTCAGGTACAAATATCAAGATGTTTGACTTTATGGCTGCTGGGTTACCTGTCATTTCAACACCAATTGGTGCTAGGGGTATTTTTCAAGGTTCAGAAACAGCCATCCATATTTGCACAGCAGAAGAGTTTAGGAGTAGTATCCCAGCAATTATTGAAGATAAAGTCTATAGCAATGTTCTGGGTACAGTAGCCAGAAGTGTAGTAGAAAGAAAGTATTCTTGGCAAAAAATCTCCCATGATTTAGGTTTTTTGCTTCATAGAACTATGTTAAATATAAGTAACAATATTCCCTTTTTTAGTGTCATTGTTCCTACCTATGAAAGACATGATAAATTAGCAAAATTATTAGAGCTACTACAAAATCAGAGATATAAAGAATTTGAAATTATTATAGTTGACCAAAGTAGAACATCATGGAAAGAAAAAGACAATTATCCTAATTTAGACATTGTTTATATTCATACTAATATTAAAGGAGCAGTAATAGCGAGAAATACAGCAGCCTACTACGCTAGAGGAAAAATTATAGCTTTCACTGATGATGATTGTCAACCCAGATCGGATTGGCTGATAAATAGCATAAAATACTTTGAATCTCAGGATGTAGTTGGCGTAGAAGGACTGATTATTTCTGATAAAGTTTACGATATAAATTACCGTCCTGTAACAAATTTAGGATTTGAAGGAATCGGGTTTATGACAGCAAATTTACTAGTTAGACGCGAAGTATTTATGGCTGTTGATGGATTTGATGAACGTTTTGATAATCCACATTTTCGTGAAGATACTGATTTAGGTTGGAGAATTGCCCAGTATGGTAAAATTCCTTTCGCTCATGATGTTTGTGTGTTTCACCCTCCTCATCTCCGCACTAATAAGGGTGAAAGTCTGGAAGAAAGAAACCGATTTTTTGAGAAAGATGTTTTATTGATGCAAAAACACCCAGAAAGATACCGAGAACTGTTTTTAAGTGAGTCTCACTACAAAAATACTCCGGGTTTCCGGGAAAACTTCCTCAGAGGGATGAAAAAATATAATGTAAAAGTTGATGATTTTTATTTGAAGTTTTTAGGAGTGACTCATGAAATTTACACAAAAGATTAGTAACATTATACGTCACTTATTTTCCGATGATAAGATAAATTTAAATTCATCAAACATGGTAAAAGTTGAAAGAGAGAATAAACGAAATTTTCAGGATTTTACTTTAGTGGAGCAAATTCTTTTACATTCTCAAATTAGTTCCTTATTATCAACAGATATCCCACCAATAATTCAAACACATTTGAGTTCATCTCAAAAGTTATTGAATGAAATCAAAGATATAGTTGGTAGCAAAGGACATGGTGAGTATTTTCAAGCATCAGTGCCTAGATACTTGCATTACTTGGCAGCTGCAATGACACTAAAAGATAAGTCATTAATTTTAGATGTGGGTTCTGCTCCAGGACATGTTGGTATTGCCTTACATTTACTCGGTATGAAGGTTTTCGGTATCAATTTGAATGAAGATTGGCGCCATACATATCCTTCCCTTGAGTGGGTGGAAAAGTTAGGCGTAATAGAACATAATTTTGAGCAAGAAATTCTTCCCTATGATGATAATTCTTTTGATGCAGTGTACTTCACTGAAGTTTTAGAACATATAGCACTAAAAGATCCGTTAGAAGTATTATCAGATTTAAGAAGAGTTCTAAAAAAAGATGGTTTGTTGATTTTATCAACACCAAATGTATGCAATATTTCCAATATATATGCACTTCTGAATGAAGTTAATATTTTTTGGCAGCCTGAAATATTTTATGGTAGTTTAGATAGGCATAACCGTGAGTATACTCCAAAAGAAGTTTACAATGTTGTAGAAAAATCTGGTTTTCGAGATATCCAAATGTATGGGATTAACAGTTATTGTAACTGGCGTTCTGGTACAGAAGATTATCCTTATAAAATAATTGATGCCCTTGGAGATAATCATCCGTTATTAAGAAATACAATAATTGTTTTAGCAAAAAAATAAAAAAATGTATAACCAATAGAGTAAATTACTACGTTTATTATTAATATCAGTTTTAACAAGTGTTGCTGGGTTACTTTATTTTTAAAGAAACAATTCCTCTCACTCGTCTAATAGGTTTGAGTTCTATTATCGCTGGAGTGATTTTAGTAGTTTGGCAAAAATGACCTATTAATTTGATAAGATTTGATAAAATTTGATGCTGAAAATCCTCATTGATGCTACCCCAGTACAACCCCAACCGAGTGGGATTGGGTTTTATGTAGCTAATTTAATATCTGCTCTGAGTGCAATACAAACAGAAGATAATTTTGAGTTAGGAATAGTTTATCAACCAGGTTTAAAAAAGTGGTTACGGGGTGATTTGGGCTTCCCTGATACTCTGAAACATTACCCCCATCGTCATGTATTCCCCTTACCGGTAAGACTATCAAATTTACTCTTAGCTTCAGGGTTTAAACCTGGTTTATCTTACTGGGAAAAATATTTTGACTCTCCAGATATCTTACACGGTACTAATTACTCAGTCTACCCTTGTCAAAATAGCCTCAAGGTGATGAATATATATGATTTGACATTTATCAAATATCCTCAGTATGTAGATTCAGTTGTCACAACATATACAGAAAGAGTGCGGCGCTGTTTACAGTGGACAGATTTAGTATTAACAATTTCCGAAAGCTCTAAACAAGATATTATCGAATATTTGCACGTAGCACCGGAAAAAATTTATGTAACTCCCTTAGCTAGTCGTTATAATCCATCCTTCTTAGATCAAGCAAATATTCATAAATGGGAAAAACAAATTAAATATGATTTTTCTCAACCTTATATTCTGTTTGTCAGCACCATAGAACCCAGAAAAAACATTGAGAATATCATTACTGCATTTAATTTATTAAACCAAAAATATCAAATTCCTCATCAATTAGTCTTAATAGGTAATAAAGGATGGAACTACAAGCCAATATTTGCAGCGATTGAAAATTCACCTTGGCAAAACAAAATTCACCATTTACAATACCTCAATAACCAATTAGTAGGATTATTTTACTCCCAAGCTGATGTATTTGTTTATCCATCCTATTATGAAGGATTTGGTTTACCTGTCTTAGAAGCAATGACTTTAGGCGCACCTGTGGTCACTGGGAATACTTCTTCCCTCCCAGAAGTTGCGGGAGATGCAGCTATATTAATTGACCCCAAAGACCCGATGCAGTTAGCTGAGGCTATTCTACAAGTAATTAGTAATTCTCAGTTACGCCAAGAATTAATTAATAAAGGTAGAGACAGAGCCAAATTATTTTCCTGGGAAAGAACAGCAAAAGCCACATTACAAGCCTATCAAAGTATTATTTAATCATCAATAAGTAGGGGATGCTGAATAAGGGTATACCCTTCAAAACCGTGCATTTTGAAACCAAGAAATCCCAAAATGGGGGGATGACAGATAGCTAAAACTGTTCCCTGTTCCCTGTTCCCTGCCTCCACGAAAAGACTTTCTCAGCAACCCCTAATTATTAACCCCAAATTCAAAATACACCCACCTTATCCAACTTTTCCCAAGGTAATTCTATATCAATTCTACCCACATGACCATAAGCAGCAAGCTTGCGATAAAACCCACCTTTAGTTAAAGAAGGTAAAAACCTTAAATTAAATTGTTTAATAATTCCTGCTAACCGAAAATCAAAATGTTTCTCTAAAATTGCCGTTATTTCCTCATCAGAAATCTTCCCAGTGCCAAAAGTTTCTACCTGTACACTCACAGGTCGAGAAAGTCCGATAGAATAACTTAATTGTACTTCGCACTCATCAGATAATTTAGCAGCAACAACATTTTTAGCTGCATATCTAGCAACATAAGCCCCAATTCTATCTATTCTAATGGGGTCTTTACCACTTAACGCCGAACCGCTATGTTTAGAATATTCACCATAGGTATCAATAGCGTTTTTTCTACCAGTTAAACCTGCATGGGTAGTAGGTCCACCAATAATAAATGGTCCATCAGGATTAATAAATATTCTAGTTTTAGCATCAGGTTTAATTGCTTCATTTGCAAACACAGGAGCAATTACAGTTTCTCTAATATCATCATGTAATTGTTGTAAATTTGGTTTTGCCGATTGATTTTGACTAGCGATAACTGTAATACTGTGAATCCTATAAGGTTGACGATTTTTATATTCAACACCTACCTGAGTTTTACCATCTGGGGTAAGATAAGGGAGAATTTTTTGCTTTCTCACTTCACTAATTTGTCTAGCTAATTTATGTGCTAACCAAATCGGTAAAGGCATAAAATTATAAGTTTGATTGCAAGCAAAACCAAAAACTGTAGCTTGATTTTTGACAGTAATTTTCTCTATTTCCGCATTAGATAAATTCTTTTCATCAAATAAATGATGTTCTTCAGGAGGCAGTTCTGTTAAGCTGGTTAAAATACTGCAATTCTTACCATTAAATTCTGTTTGTTGATAACCAACTTGTTCAATTATCTGCCTAGCAATATTAGTAAAATCCACATTGGCACTAGGTTCAAATCTCGCAGCAATAAAAACAATTCCTGTCGATACCGCACATTCTGTAATAATTCTCCCATAGGGATCTTGTTGTAAAAACCTATCTACAATAGCATCACTAATTTGATCGCAAAGTTTATCAGGATGCCCTTCCGTCACAGATTCCGACGTAAACATAAAATCCTTTTTCATAAAAAAATCCTCTCTTTTCTCTGCGTTCTCTGTGCCTCTGTGGTTCGTTATCAAATATCTTATCAACTGATTTTTTTAGTTCCTTCATTCACTAATAGCGGCAACAAAGCACCACCAGAAATTACAGCAGTATCAACCATATTCAACGGGGCAATTTTCAACAAACTCCGTAACTGTGGCACAACCAAAGCCAAAATTTGAATACCAAAAGAACCAACAACAGCAGTCGTTAAATAAGGATTAGGTGGTAATTTTTCCTGACTAAAAATACTGTGTTTTTCAGAACGACTGCTAATAGTATGTAATAACTGCCCAGAAGTCAAAGTCATAAAAGCCAAGGTACTAGCTTGAGGACTAATTCCATATTTAAAAATACCGTAACCATAAGCAGCTAAGGTACTAATAGAAATGACAGCAGATTCAAACACAATTCTCCCAAAATCGGTATTTTTAATAATTGGTTCATTCGGGTTACGAGGAGGTTGATTTAATACATCTGGTTCTGGTGCTTCCATAGCTAAAGAAAGTCCAGGGAAAATATCAGTTACTAAGTTCAACCATAGCAGTTGAATTGCGTTTAAAGGTTCACCAATACCGACTGCGGTAGCGGTGGTCATGACCATAATTTCGCTGAGATTTGTAGCTAAGAGAAAATGTACAGATTTTCTGATATTGTTGTAAATTGTTCTGCCTCTACTAACCGCAATCATCATTGTTTCTAATCTGTCATCTTCTAAGACAATATCAGCAACTTCACGGGCGACATCTGTACCTTCTTTACCCATTGCTACACCGACTTGGGCAGCTTTTAATGCAGGTGCATCGTTAATACCATCACCGGTCATAGAAACAACTTTGCCCGATGTCTGCAATGCTTGAACAATTTGCAGTTTATTACTAGGACTAATGCGGGCAAAAACGTCTACTTTGTCACTGAGTGCTGCTAATGCTTCCGGGGTGAGATTATTGAGGTTATTAGAGTCAAGAATTTCTAATTGAGGATGTCGATTTAATTCTAATTCTTTGGCGATCGCATAAGCTGTAGGACTTTGATCACCAGTAATCATCACCGTATTAATTCCCGCTTCATGAAAGTCGGCAATTAGTTCTTTTGCACCTTTTCTAATTGGATCAGCCATCCCCACCAAACCCAACCAAATTAAATCTGATTCATGATTATTTTGATAATTATTATTATCTACTTCCTCAATATAACCATAAGCTATACCCAAAACTCTTAAAGCTTTTCCTGCTAAACGATCATTTTCTATTTCTATTTTCTGCCGATCTTCTACTGTCAAAGGTACAACTTCACCATTTTTCATCCACCGATGACAAAGTTGTAAAACTTCCGCAGGATTTCCTTTAACTGCCACCATTTGCTGACAATTATGAGTGGCATGAATTGTACTCATGAGGTTGCGATTTTCTGAACGCAAATTAGTTTGCAGCAAAGGATATTTTTCTTTCAATGCCATTACATCTACACCCGCACTAATCGCTGTGTAAATCAAAGCATTTTCTGTAGCTGAACCTGTAACCAGATATTCACCATCATGATTTTTAATAACTTCACTTTCATTACAAAGAATTGCCACATGAATTAATTTTAATAGTTCATTACAGGTGTATGGGTTGATAGTTTCTTCCCCAGTAATAAATTCACCTTCCCTGACTTGAATATATTTACTGTCAGTGACAATTTCTACTACTGACATTTTATTTTCTGTGAGAGTTCCGGTTTTATCTAAACAAATAGTTTGCACAGAACCCAAAGCTTCTACTGCATTTAAACTGCGAACAATAACTTTATTTTTTCGCATATCACGAATGCCTAAAGCAAGGGTTGTGGTAGCAATTGTTGGTAAACCTTCGGGTACTGCTGCAACTGCTAAAGATATAGAAGATTGCAAAATTGCTAATAAATTATATCCCCGTAAAACTCCCATTCCAAACACTAAACCACATAATCCCATACTAATAAAAACCAGTTGACTACCCACTTGATCTAATTGTTTAGCAAGGGGAGTTTGGGTTATTTTTGCTTCAGTAACTAATTGCTGAATTTTACCCATTTCGGTAAATCTGCCTGTAGCAACTACCGCTGCTAAACCCTGTCCATTAATAACTAATGTACCTTTATAAATCATATTCAAACGATCAGCTAAAGGTACATCTTCACCATGTAATAATGTGGGATTTTTAGTAACGGGAACACTTTCCCCTGTTAAAGCAGATTCATCAATAGTTAAATTATCAACTTCAATAATTCTCGCATCTGCGGCAATATAACTACCAGGTTGAAGAACTAAAATATCTCCTAAAACTACATTTTCTGTAGGTATTTCTTGTAGTTTATTATCTCTAATTACCCAAGTTGATTTTTCTGAGCAATTTTTTAGAGAATTAATAATGCGTTCTGACTGACTTTCTGTAACATAACCAATAGCAGCATTTAAACCAACTACACCCAAAATAACGACAGCATCAATAATTCCCCCAGTGAAAATAGAAATTCCCGCAGCCACACCTAATAAAGCAACTGGTAATGATTTAAACTGCTCAATTAACATACTAATTTCTGAGCGTGTTACTGTTGCTGATAACAGATTTTTACCATATTTATTCAGGTATTTATTGGCAGTTTCATTAGATAATCCTGAGCAATGGGAAGTATTTAATGATTGCAGAACATTATCCGCTGTCATTAAATGCCAATTTTCGGTTTTTTGCTCATACTTGGATACAGTTAACTTATCTTTTTTGGTAGGTTTTGCTAATGTTTTAACATCAGTAAATCCAGCCTTATCTTTATATGCCGATAAAGCTTTATCAATAAAATATGCAATTTTTCTATAGCTAACATCTGGTTGAAAAATAACCAAAATATTGCTAGTTAACACATTAGCAGCAACAGAAATAATTTCTGGGTAATTAGCAAGCGATCGCTCCAAATATATCTTTAATGACTGCGAACGATAAAGTTCATCAATTTTATATCTAGCTCTCCCTTTGACACTGCTGTGTATTATTTGAATCACTACTTTGTTGCTCCTGAAATTCCATTGAAACAGTATTAATTGATAAATTTGTTAATTGAGTTTCATCCTCAAAATTTAGTCTGGTAAAAATATCAAAAGCATACCAAGCCAATATATACCAAGGTATTTCTTCTAATTGAAATCCTTTTCTTAACAATTGTTGCAGCGAAAGTAAACCAATTCCTAAAGGTAATATTACTCGTAAATCAGCAACACCATTAGTCATTCTTGCCACATCTGTATTAATATCAGAGATGACATTGATAAAATCTTTTGCTGCTTCTGATTTACCATTTGTGAAATAATTTCCATAAGTTCTAGATGGAAAACTTTCTGGTTTCTCCTTTCTTGCATCTGCGGTTACTTTTTCCACCGTTTCACCCATTTCGGCAACTGCATCCTTAACTTTTTCTGATAACAGAATACTATCTTTAATAGTATTTTGGACTACAGGTTGTTTCATTGCTGATGCAATCGGTAAAATCACAGGTGAAAAGACAATTGCTGTCAAACCTTCAATAATTGTGTCTAATGTAGATGCCATTTTTACATCTCTCCTATTATCAATTTATCCAGTCAATCACTAAAATAGTATAAAAATTACTAGCTATTGCCATCATCCTCAAGTTACATAATTATTTGTAATTCCTAAACAAAATTATCATTTCTCTCTAATTTTTTATAAAAATATTCCTTTAGTTATACACTAAGTAACTTAATTACTAAGGTGAGAATTACACCTATAGACTAATGTAATAGCAACCTAAAAACATTAATACTAAAAAAGATATGAGCTAACCATTACTAAATAAAAAAATACCTAAATGGCAAATTCACAAGAACACAATCAAAAAACTCAGCAGTTGCGTACACTGATTAAAGACATTGACAATGCCATGTTAACTACAGTCGATGATGATGGTAGTTTGCATAGTCGTCCTATGTCAATTTTTAGCGACATTGATGCAGATGGTAAACTTTGGTTTTTTACCTTTGCTGATTCTCATAAAGTCTTAGAAATTCAACGTCGTCAACAAGTAAATGTGAGTTTTTCTTCACCTGATCAACAGCGATATATTTCTATTTCCGGTACAGCAGAACTGGTGAGAGATAGAAATAAATTACAAGAAAAATGGCAACCCGAATTACAAACTTGGTTTCACCAAGGAATAGATGAACCGAATATTGCCTTGCTAAAAGTCAATATTACCAAAGCAGATTATTGGGAAAGTCCATCAAGTTTTAGACCACAAACAATTAGTTTTTTAGAACTCTCTCACCGTTAAGGTAGAATCTATTAGGGGCGAAGCATTCGGAAAATAGCCTGGGAGAAAAATTGATCATTGTTCGCCTGCATGCTTCGCCATTGGAGAAAAATTAATCATTTTTTTGAACTATTTTTGTCAATCTGCTCAATTAATTTCTCTGCCATTTCTACAGATGCAATAATTAATTTCTGTTCCAAATTTCCATAACCTCCCTCATCACTAACTTGAGGGTAAATGTGAGGATTAGATAGCATTGCTGCCAGTAATTGAGATGCTGTTTTTTTCAATTCATTAATTTGTGTATTCATATCCTTTCCAGCCAATAAGTGATCAATTGATAATTGATATTAACAGTTGATAATTGACTATTGTATTCAAACTTGAAAACCTCTCCTTTGAAGGTGAAAAAATCAAAAAATCTGCTGTTTTTATTCTCTTACAGGGAGAGGCAATAATTAATTATCAATTGTTCATTGTCAATTGTCCATTATTAAATCCTACCAATCTAAAGGAGTTTCCACCAATTTTTCTGAAGATTTACCAGCACGCACACCAGGTTTATCAACTATTTTTACAGTGCTTGCTTGCGGTCCTTCTTCCCCATCTTCTAAGGAAAAATGCACACCAGTACCAATTTCTAAACGGTCAAATTCGTGATGTAAAACACTATTTTGGTGAAAATATATTTCCCGTCCATCTAAAGTTTTCAGAAAACCATAGCCATCTTCTCGAAATAATTTTGTTACCAAACCTGTACTTTCTTGAGCTTCCTCATATCTGCCAGATTGTTCACTTGCACGTTGCAGTTGAGTCAGTTTAACTAACTGCTGACGCATAGCATCAAAAGTTTCTCTCACTACTGCATCTAACGGTTGATATTGAACACCCTCACCAGGATTTTTTTCCGCTGCTAGTTCATGGCCAGGCGGAACAGTCAAATCAATTCTCACTCGATAAGGAGAACCACTACGAGGACGATCATGGATTTTTTCAATAGCAATATGACAGCTATTGATGTAATTACAAATATTCTCTAGTTTGGCAATTTTTTCATGAACTAAATTATCAATTGCCTCTGATTTATCTAAATTACGATAGGTAATTTCTGGTTGAATTTTCATACCTTTCTAATCCAAATACTCTCATCCAAATACAAACAAAATACAAAAATGTCGCAACTTACTGGATAGATCCTCAACTTATTTATTTAAGAAGTCGGGGATCTGGATATTAAGTTCTTTAAGCTTGAGTTACTTATCTTTTTATATTTATTGTACATTAATCAATTCTAAACAAAAAAATAATTATTTTTCTTCAACCCAAGGCTAGATATTTTTCAACTAAGTATATACCAAAAGTATGATTTGACTGGTCAATAGGCAAGAATTTTATTTATAATAAAATTATACTTTATACTAAAATTTGTTGTTAAAATAGGTCAAACATTGCATTTTAATTCCAACTTAATTTGGTACATAATCTGGCTCATTGGCGGATTTATCCTGGTTTTATTGGTACTGGTTTTATTCATCCTGTATTTAAGAATTGCTTGGCATAAAAAAGTTAAGTACAGAATGGTAGATGTTCCCAGTTTGGATGAACCTCATTTTCTGCCAGCAATGATGAGTGTGTCAAATTCACTCATTACATCTGGTTATTTACAACAATTTTGGTTTGATATAGATGCTATTTATAAAGCTAGACTAGAGGCAGTAAAACGCGCTCAAAAAACAATTCATTTTGAAACATTTTTCATGACTCCTGGCCAGCGGACTGATGAATTTGCTACAGCATTAATTGAGCGATCGCAAGCTGGAATAGAAGTGCTATTTATAGCAGATTGTATGGGGGTAAACTCAATTTCTCCGCAATATTGGCAACGTTTAAAAGCTGGAGGTGTTGCAGTCAGATTTTTTCATCAATTTAATTGGCAAGCACCCTTTACTTATAACATCCGCACCCACCGCAAATTATTATTAATTGATGGAGAAATTGCCTTTGTTGGTGGTATGGGAGTTTCTGATCATTGGGATGGCATCATGCCTAAAAAAATTATCCCCCCTTGGTTAGATTTGGAAATTTGTTTTACCGGGCAAATTGTTGTTATCCTAGAAGGAATTTTCATGCAACATTGGTTGTATGAAGGTGGTGTAGCCAGTCTCAGAGCAGAACTATTTAAAACTCCAGATGTCGGTGGTTTAAATAATAGTTTAAATAATAGTTTAAATAATAGTTTAAATAATAGTTTAACTATGCTAGTAACCCCTAGTAGTTCACCATCTCCAAGTTCTTCTATCTGCGCCCTTTTTTATACAGCTTTCCTAGCCGCAAAAAAACGCATTTGGATAGCTAGTCCCTACTTTTTACCTGATAGTAACTCTTGGCGAGCTTTATTACAAGCAAAAAAAAGAGGCGTTGATCTTCGTATTCTCACAATGGGATCAAGAAATGATAAACCCTTAGTCTATTATGCAGTACGTCAAGGTTATGGAGATTTATTAAAAGCAGGAATAGAAATCTATGAATATCAACCCAGCATGATGCACGCCAAAGTTTTACTTATTGATGATAATTTTGTCAGTACAGGTAGCACCAACTTAGATCCCCGCAGTATGTTTCATAATGATGAATTGAATATTTCTTTATCTGAGTCTAAATTAGCTCAATTTGTGGAACAGTTTTTTATGAATGGTTTCTCTCGCAGTCATCAGATTAATATATCAGAATGGAGAAAAAGAAGTATTAAACAAAAGTTGTTAGGTAGATTAATGTTATTTTTGCGTTGGCAATTATAAAAGGTAATAATTCAGTATTCAGGAGTCAGTCGTAGGGGCAACCCCCTGTGGTTGCCCTATTGATTCAGGAGTCAAAAGTTAGAATAATAGTATTGAATATAATTCGCCCTTTTAATAAATCATCAACATTGAGTAAATATGATCAAAATACTTTCAGAACCATTAAGCATAGAATCCTTAAATGTAAAAATAAACGGATTACCTAAATATCTACAAAACACTAAAATTGTACAACTTTCAGATTTTCATTATGATGGTTTATTACTAGCAGAAGATTTACTCGCACAAGCAATAGATTTCACCAATCAACTCAAACCAGATTTAATAGTATTAACAGGCGATTTTGTTACTCATAATCCCCAACCAATTTATCAACTAGCCAAACAGTTAAAACATCTGCAAAGTCGCGCTGGTGTTTATGCTATTTTGGGCAATCATGACCTTTATTATACTCACTCCCAAACAGAAATTACTAAAGCTTTAACAGGTGTAGAAATTGAGGTACTTTGGAATCAAATCGCCTATCCTTTAGGTTCACATTTAGCATTAGTAGGACTCGCTGATTTCTGGTCTCCAGAATTTCATCCAGCACCTGTAATGAATTCCTTAGATATTCATATTCCCCGTATTGTTTTATCACATAATCCTGATAGTGCAGTAGTTTTGCAAAATTGGCGCGTAGATTTACAATTATCAGGACATACTCACGGTGGTCAAATTGTGATTCCCGGTGTAGGTTCTTTACCAAATTGGATTTCTTCTTCCCGTCACAAAATACCTGAATTGTTTTGGCCTTGGATACCTTTTATGAAGGGTAAATGGCCAAAAGTCGTAGAAAATTGGCAATGGAGTCAAGGACTACATCAAATAACGACAAATCTAGGTACAAATCAATTGTATGTCAATCGTGGTTTAGGAACTTTCCCCCCCGGACGTTGGTATTGTCCACCCGAAGTAACAGCTATTACACTGGTTTAAAGGAGTCAGGAGTCAGGAGTCAGGAGGATGAACAAATAATTTTCTGTTCCCAATTCCCTATTCCCAATTCCCAATTACCTTTCCAAAAATTCTTTCTTATGGTATAATTAAAAATCTTAGATTTGGGAAACTCCGGTTAAATTCCGGGACTGTGCCGCAGCTGTAAAGCAATGTCAGATTTTAGATTGCTGATTTTAGATGATTGATACTGAGAAAAACCTTGTAACAAAATAAGGGTAATCAGAAAATCCAAAATCCAAAATCTAAAATCCCAAATTGAACAAGTCAGAATGCCAACTCTAGGAAATTTATCCCTGTTCTGTCTCCGCGTCGCACGGGGAAGGAGTGACCATTTTGTTAAGTCCATTTACAGCTTGTCCAGGTTTATTTTACACCACACCAGCCCAAGATGGGATCTTATCTCGCCTAAGAATACCTGGTGGCATTTTGAATAGTGAACAGCTACACGCGATCGCCAATATAGCGGATAATTATGGAGGCAGCTATGTTGATGTTACCAATCGCGCTAATTTACAAATCAGAGAAATTAAACAAGAAATAAATATTGATATTCTCCAGCAATTACAAAAAATGGGATTAGGTTCTATTAATCCTGCTGTAGACCATATTCGCAATATTATGACGAGTCCCATTGCGGGTATAGACTCTCAAGAATTAATAGATACTCATCCTCTAGTGAAAGCTTGGGATGAATACATCACAAAAAATTCCCATTTAGGTGGACTTTCGGCAAAATTTAGCGTTGGCTTTGATGGTGGTGGTAAACTTTCTCTGCAACATTTCCCCAATGATATCACTTTTACTGCTGTTCAGGTTTATCAGGGGGGTAGGAAAGAACCGAAGTTCTTTCCTACGGGGAAATGGGGACATGAATTAGTATATCTCATTTTGCATTTTTGTGGTGGTGAAAAAGAAAAATTTTTTATAAATACAGAAATTTTATTAACACCCGCACAATGTATACCATTTTTAGGTGCTTTAGCAGAGGTTTACTTACAGCATACAGATCCTAGTAGCCGACGTAAACCACGCTTGCGGGAGGTTATTGATAATTTGGGCTGGGAAAATTATTTACAACAAGCTACAGAGTATTTAACTGCAAATAGTTTCCAGGTAGCCAAAGAAATAGCATCTCAAAATCTCACACAAATAAGCAAACTCGCAAATTTACATGATGAAGCTAAACATAATAATCATAAAATCTACCATATTGGCATACATCAGCAAAAACAATCAGGATTATATTATATCGGTGTTGTTTTACCCTTGGGACGGTTGCAAACTTGGCAAATGCGGGGTTTAGCTGATTTAGCCGCCAAATATGGTAATAGTAATCTCAGACTCACACCTTGGCAGAATTTACTAATCACAGATATTGCCCAAGAACACATTGCACAAGTGCAAAGAGAAATTGCCCATCTAGAACTGAGTTATTCAGCTACCAATATTAAAAGCGGGTTAGTTTCCTGTTCAGGAAAGCGGGGTTGTGCTGCTGCTGCGACAGACACCAAAACTCACGCTTTAACATTAGGAGAATATTTAGAAACTCACATCACCTTAGATTCTGCTATTAATATTCATTTTAGTGGGTGTGTTAAATCTTGCGCTCAACATCATCAAAGTGATATTACATTGCTAGGAGTGAAAATTGAGGCAGAAAATGAATCCAGGGAAGGATATCAAGTGTATCTTGGTGACGATACCTTACAACAATTTGGTCGTCCAATTTATGAAAATGTGACTTTTGCCGAATTACCTCAACTCATGGAACGAATGTTAAAAGTGTATCAAATGAAACGGGTTAGTTCTCAAGAATCATTTAGAGAATTTGCCAATCGTTATGATATATCTGAACTCAAACAATTGTTCACTGTTCAATCCATTTAAGTCTCAAATTCCAAATATCGAAGCTATGTATAATTATATACGCGATGCTGAAGAAATATACAGAAAATCTTTTGCCATTATTCGCTCAGAAGCTAAATTAGATACCTTACCGGATGATGTAGCGCAAATTGCTGTTCGTTTAATTCATGCCTGTGGAATGCCGGATATAGTTCCAGAGTTAGCATATTCACTTAATGCCGTGGATGCAGGTAGAAAAGCCTTAGCATCTGGCGCACCAATTTTATGCGACTGTCACATGGTTGCACAAGGCATTACCAGAAAAAGATTACCCACCAATAATGCAATTATTTGTTCTTTGAATGATCCAGAAGTACCAACAATAGCCAAACGCTTGGGAAATACCCGATCAGCAGCAGCTTTAGAACTGTGGCGGTTTCATTTAGATGGGGCAGTTGTGGCTATTGGTAATGCACCCACAGCCTTATTTAGATTATTGGAAATGCTAGATGAGGGAGTACCACGTCCGGCATTAATTTTAGGTTTTCCCGTAGGGTTTGTCGGTGCGGCCGAATCAAAAGTCGCTTTAGCAGAAGATAGTCGTGGTGTGCCATTTATGACTTTACATGGGCGACGGGGTGGCAGTGCGATCGCCTCTGCTGCCATTAACGCCATAGCAACCGAGGAAGAAATATGAACTCAAAAGGTCGTCTGTATGGAGTTGGTGTTGGTCCTGGAGATCCAGAACTATTGACATTAAAAGCATTACGCTTAATACGTTCGGCCTCTGTTATTGCCTATCAGTCAGCAATAGACCGGGAAAGTATCGCCAGAAAAATCGTGTCGCCATACTTACCCGGTAATCAAATAGAAGTTTTGTATCATCTTCCCCGCGCCCTAGAACCAGAAAAAGCCAAAGCCATTTATGACAAAGAAGTTGAACCCATAGGTGAACATCTAGCTGCCGGTCGGGATGTCGTTGTATTGTGTGAAGGCGATCCGTTTTTTTACGGTTCTTTCATGTATATCTTCACTCGTTTATCTGAGAAATATCAGACGGAAGTTGTCCCTGGCATTTCTTCCTTAATGGCCTGTCCAGTATCCTTGGGTGTACCCTTCACCTACTACAACGATATTCTCACAGTTCTACCTGCCACCCTGCCCACAGAAATGCTAACTGCCCAACTGCTGGCCACAGATGCAGCCGCCATCATGAAACTTGGCCGTCATTTTGTTAAAGTGCGTGATATCCTGCATCAATTAGGACTAGCTTCACGGGCAAAATATATTGAACGGGCAACAACCACACAGCAAAGAATTGTACCTTTACATGAAGTAGATCCCGCAAAAGTCCCCTATTTTTCTATGATAGTTATACCGACGAAGCAAAGACTTTAATGAGTCAGGAGTCAGGAGTCAGGAGTCAGGAGGCTGGGGAAGAAAGGGAGCTTGTCCTAAGTTGACAATTTCATAGACAAAACTATACTTATATTGACAAAAATCAATATATTTTCCGGAAAAAATCAACTACTTGATATATAATACGGTGATATCAAGTATTGAATTGAGACTATTGCCGACGCGAAAACCAAGCAATGATGGTGGTAGTCTTTTTCAGAAACTTAATTGGAACACAATCGCGTTGGGCTACAGCGTGAAGGTCTACAGAGGGATAACCGCTCCCATGCTCCCGTTGAAGTAGAAAGTAAAGTCTAGCTTTGTCTAGGTTTTATATAGCAGGTTAACCCAGTCACCAGTCAATACTTTTTGGTTAAGCCCAAAACAACGAAATAACGTAGGTTGGGTTGAACGAAGAGAAACCCAACAAACCCTTGTAAATGTTGGGTTTCGTTCCTCAACCCAACCTACAAAAATCTTTAAGCAGTCACCAGTAACCGCGCAATAGTAAGTTAAGAGTCTTGACTTCAGCCTGAAAACCTGATATTGTATATCTTGATAAGGAAGAACTATCTTAAAATAAGTAAAAAATAAGTAAATAAGTTTAAATATTAAATGAAAACAAGGTTTCCACCTGCCGTTGTCATACTGGGTCAAAATAGTATCACAGTAGCAAGGCAAATAATAAATATTTTACCAGGTGCAAAATTATACGGTTTAGCAAGTCGTACCTGTGATGTGGATGTAAGTTTTACAAACTTTGGCGATACACTACGCGAGTTGTTCGCCGCTGGCACACCGATAATTGGTATATGTGCGGCTGGGATTATAATTAGAACTTTAGCACCACTGATTACAGAGAAAAGTCAAGAACCACCAGTATTAGCAGTAGCTGAAGATGGTAGTGCTGTTGTCCCGCTTTTGGGTGGACTAAGTGGGGTAAACGAATTAGCACGTCAAATAGCAGCAGCTTTAAAAGTACAACCTGCCATTACAACTACAGGAGATTTGCGTTTTCGGACAGAGTTGTTATCTCCTCCTTTTGGATATCATTTAGCTAACCCAGAAAATGCCAAAAAATTTATATCTGACTTATTAGCAGGGGCAAAAGTTAAATTAGTAGGAACAGCACCTTGGTTGAGTGAAAGTAAGTTACCGATAGATGAAAATGGGGAGTTAACTATTGAGGTGACAGAAAAAAACGTAATTCCTCAACCTGACTGTTTAGTTTATCATCCCAAAAAAGTAGCGATCGCCATTACTTCCCCCAACTCAGGAACACTTAGCGACATTTACGAACTACTAGAAGAAGTGCAGGTTTCACCCAAAGCAGTCGCAGTTATTCTTGCACCTCTTTACCTCGCTGCTGATCCCATAGTTGAAAACATCGCCCACATTTTTCAAGTACCTATTCGGTTTTTTGCAGTCAGTCAACTGACAAAATTTACCACCCAAGGATACTGTTTTCATGAAGCAGTTGTTTGTGCAGGTACAGAACCAAATAACAAATTTTTGTGTTCTGCATTTTCCCAGATTACTCTGAGTATTTCTCCAGAAATTATCAACCCCGAAACCATCGGACAACCACAGGGAAAATTAGCCATTATTGGTACTGGACCTGGTGCATCAAAATGGATGTCACCCGAAGTTAAAGAAATTCTCAATCATGCTACTGACTTAGTAGGTTATAAAACTTATATCAATTTAATTGGTACATTAGCTGACGGTAAAAAAATTCATGAATCTGATAATAGAGAAGAAGAAGCACGGGCAAAAATGGCCTTAGACTTAGCAGCAACAGGTAAATATGTAGCAGTAGTTTCTTCAGGAGATCCCGGTATTTATGCAATGGCCACCGCAGTTTTTGAAGTCATAGATAAATATCAACAACCAGAATGGCAAACAATTGATATTCAAGTATCCCCTGGTATTTCCGCCATGCAAGCCACCGCAGCAGCTATTGGCGCACCTTTAGGACATGACTTTTGTGTAATTTCTCTTTCTGACATTTTAAAACCTTGGGAAATTATCGCCCAACGTATTACAAACGCAGCCCAAGGTGATTTTGTAATTGCATTTTATAATCCTATTTCCAAAGAAAGAACTTGGCAATTAGAAGAAGCGAAAAATATCTTGCTCAAATACAGAAAACCAGATACTCCAGTAATATTAGGGTGGAATATTGGCAGACCAGGACAAACGGTAAAAGTCATTACTTTGGAACAATTAGAACCAACAGATGCTGATATGCGAACCTTGATTATTGTTGGTTCTTCCCAAACTCGGAAAATTGAAAACAGTGATAGTGATAAAGATATACGGGTTTATACACCACGTCGTTATCAATTGATAATTGACAATTGATAATTGACAATTGTTTCATTCCAGGTTCATTGTTAATTGTCCATTATTGCAAATTCGTGATCCTAAATAAAGCCCCAAGAATAACAGATTATTCTCAGGGCTTGTCATACCTGACCACCTTTACCTTTTTAATTTAATTTAATTTATAAAGAGCATAAATATTAAGAAATTAAAGACATAAATATCGGAATTATGTCCTAAAAATAAGTGACTGATTTTAGTAATTTTTGCTATGCTATTAGACAAATTGTTTTATATAAACAACCAAAATATTTATCAGGTGATTTTTCTGTTGATATTTCCTAGAAAATCGTCAAGATTCAGAAGATAGAATATCCTTAACCCAAGTTGTGCTAACAAAAGTCAAAATCATCATCGGTGTTAAAGTCAGACTTGATAATTTATCTACAAAATTGTTTCTCTGTAATTACAAATTTGACAAAAATTACGTACAAACATTCCGGTAAAGGTCTTTAATCACTAATCAAGGCTTATATAAAAAGATAAAATTCAAGTAGTTATGTCTAGTCTAATGCTTGTAAACTCTTGATTTTTTGGTTTTTATCATCAACAATAAAAGCATCATGTTTCATACATGATTGTAGCCAATAAAAGTGACAGAAGCCCTGATATATGTCCGCTCTTGCGGACATTTTATTATTCATTTTTTAATAGTTAATTTTCAGTCAATATCTAAATTGATTGAATAACTAAAACCCGTCTTTCCCAGGGGAAACGCATCTAAATCTTATTGACAAAATACCGTTTTAATGTATAGACCAATAAATCCCTATTTATCGTTTGATTGATTTTTTCAGGATCATGGTAATGGACTAAAATATTGTCAATAAGTGGTCGTTAATGCGAATATTTTGGTCGTTATTGAGATTGAATCGCCCTTATTGATAAGATGCGTTTCCCCTGCCGTCTTTCCTGTTTCCTTATCCTTGCTGTTTCCTGCCTACACAAATAAATAGGGCTATGACTTCCGTCAGGGATACACAAATCAAACCGAATTACTATATTTACTATATTATTTTTGATGATGCAAAATAATTACGCAGTTTCCTGGTGAGGTGAGATTGTCAAAGTCAAAAGACATAACTACTACAATTATGTCCAAAAAATTAAATAACTGGTCAGTGACTAATACTGACACTCTATAGCACCGGAATCAACTATTATTATTCCTGATAGCTGTTCTCTTGAATTGAAAGATTTAATCGTGTATCCTTAGCAGTCAAGAACATTTATCAAGCAAGATGATGAACAAATTTATACTAAGCCTCTTTTCTTCTCCTGTATTGATTAGCTCCTGGTTGACTATGGGAGTGATGCTCAAGCAAGCCCAAGCGATAGAACCAACAGTTAAAAATACATCCCAGAATACAGCCCAAAGTAAAGATAATTTGTCCTGTATTCGCAATAAACATAAAGTTGGTTTAGTATGTGCTAGAGCTTCTGTATTAGCTCAAATTCCAGCTTATCAAGCCCAAGCAGAAGATTTTGATACTCCTGATGATATTAAGATGCTAGAGTTCAATGTTGAAGAAAGCAATATGGCCGTTGATTTATTTGGCTGTGACTGCCCAGCTTGTATAAATTCTTTACGAGCAATGCGTGGTGTAACACCTTTAGTTTATTAAGGAGTGGTGACTGGTGAGTGGGGAAGAAAATTTTAGATTTTAGATTTTAGATTTTAGATTTTAGATTGGAGATGACAAAAACAATCCAAAATCCATGACTCCTATTCCCCATTTCCCCTTTCCCCTTGAAAAATCAATAACTTCCAGCCCATGTGATCCATGTATGGGATAAACCTATATGCAGAACTTCCTCAGTCATCTCTGGTTCAGAAATGATTGCATTAGTTAAATCTGCATCATAGAGTTCTGATTCTTCAATATTGCTACCAATCAAATTGGCTTTTTGAAGATTAGCACTGCTGAAATCAGCACCACTGATATCTGCTTCACTGAGGTTTGCACCCAGTAGATTAGCTGACGTTAAATTTGCGGCTCGCAAGTCTGCACGACTGAGGTTAGTTTCCTGGAAATTAACTCTTGTTAAGTCAGCACCAATCAAATTTACTTCACTCAAGTTTGCACCTTGCAAATTTGCACCATTGAGATCGGCATTGGTCAAATTTGCTCTAGATAGATTAGATTTACTCAAGTTTGCTTCACTTAAATCAGCACCACTCAAGTCAGCTTCAGATAAATTAACACCAGTTAATTCAGCTTGAGTTAGCTGTGCCTGATGCAGAATTGCTCCCTGAAAATTCCGTTTTCCTGATGTATATTGACTCAGGAAGCTATTAGCGTCCATAATTTTACCTCTCTGTGTCTTTAGATAAGTTCAACTCCTCAAACCACAGAAAATACGATTAGGTTATTCTATTCTATTGTGCTAAAGATTTTTAGATTTGGAATCTTTCCTGAGTAGAAAGATAGCAGAAGTCAGGAGTCAGGAGTCGTAGGGGCGAAGCATTCGGAAAATAACCTGGGACAAAAATTGATAATTGGTCGTCCGAATGCTTCGCCCTTATTGTGGTCTAAAGACATGAAAACTGCTATAATCTGCAATCTGCTGTATTCATGCCATCAGCTATCAGACAGATTACCAATTTTGGGAGAAGTTGGGTAGCTTGTTGATCAAGGTTAAAATCTATTTAGACATAGAAAAAACAACTATTAACATGACGGCTGATTTGACATCTACTACCATGCCTGATTTTGTCAGTATCTTAACTCAAACTGCGATCGCCTATCGAGAGGGAAATAAACCTCCCGCTGCGGAAATAGTTGTCAATGCTTTACTAGCAGCAGAAAAATCTGCCAAGCAGCAACGCCTAAATTATCCGTTTGAATTTTTGATGGGTAAATGGCGGCTTTGTTTTGCTACTGGTACTAAGAAAGTTAGACAGCGTGGGGGAATTATTTTGGGTAAGGGTTTTTATTTACCAAAGTTTGCCGCAGTTTATATTTCTTTTAGTGCCAGTTTAGATGATGCCAGTTTACAACAATCGGCGAGTAAGGGTGAAATTGCTAATCAGGTTCAACTGAGTCCGATGTTGTTAAAACTGACGGGACCAGCGCAATATTTAGGGAAGAAAAATCTCTTGGCTTTTGATTTTACCCAGATGCAAGTTAGTTTATTTAATCGTGTTGTTTATCATCAGCGGATTCGTTCTGGTAAAGTTCAATCAGAGGATTTTTATAGTCAATCTATTGCTAAATTACCTTTTTTTGCTTTCTTTTTAGCAACGGAAGATTTTATCGCTGCTCGCGGTAGAGGTGGGGGTTTAGCTATTTGGATTCGAGAAAATTCAAACAATTAAATACAGCACTTTCCGGTCTAATAAGGTACACTATGGGCGGGCAAGACTTGTACTGAGCGGTTAGTGAGCGCAGTCGAACTATGTCGAAGTATGCCCACCCCACAAGAGTTTTATTATTATGATTTGTATCTCATAGCAATGAAATCTGCTGTATTATAGCTGTAAACAAAGTATATAGGACATCTATTGATAATTAAACTCCCGCTAAAATCAGCCTTTACTCCTGAATCATGTAGGGGTTTAGCATTGCTCCCACCCCTACTTTCTATTTGATTTTAAATTATGTGATATAAGCTTTGGGGGTTATCAATTGAGTCTAATTATGGTAAAAAATCTAGATAATTAATTTGCTGTTCTTTGGTAAAATCAGATAAACGTTGACGAGCAAAAATTTCATAATCACGGGGTTTTTGTTTAATTAAATAACGCTGCAAAAATTATATAATTGCTAAAGGCAGTTTATGATCGTTTCCCATTTTGCGAGTGCTTTGATTGGGTGCTAATAAATAACCAATTTGTTCATCACCAATGTAAATGAGAGGATTAGCAAAACCAAACAGCGATACCTTCGGTAAGCTTCGCTAACTCAAACCCAACTCGATCACCGCCAACAACCCCACAAATACCGCCAAAATCACCATCAACACTGTTTTCACCTGCAATACCTTTCATTGAATAGTATTTAATGATACTATACATTCCCCAATCACCAATCACCAATCACCTATTCCCAAAATAATAATGTGAATTTAACATCATTAGGTGAACAGAAGGACTACAATCAAATCGGACAGACTGGGAGTGTAACAAAGGAGGCTTACAAAAGTATGTCCGACTTAAATCGCGGAATTATGAAATTTGAAGGTGCAGATTCACCAAAAGTAGTCACAATCTCTACTGTGCTAGTTTTGGGATCTATAGCAGCACTCATCCTGTGGGCGTTGCAATCTGCCTATGCGTTAAACTAGGATCTAAACTAGGATCATTGATAGGCTTAAAGGACACTGACAACGAAGGTTAACCTAGCTGCTCAGTGTCCACAAACACATAAATCAAACAGTCAAACAAACAGTCAAAAAAAATAATTAGAAATAATTCAAATTTAGATTTGCGATTTGCAATTTTAGATGGAAGATAAATCTAAAATACAAAAACAATAATAAATGTTTCAGCTTTGGGGTTTATTAGTTATTTTAATTACTTGCCCACTCTTAGGGGCAATGCCGCTAATTGCTTGGATTACATACGCTATCAAGCGTCAGCGATTAGGACAAATGGGTACAGGAAATATTAGCGTCTCTGCTGCTTTCTACCACGGTGGTAAACTGGTGGGTATTTTAGCAGTGCTGTCGGAAGCTTTTAAAGGAATTGCAGCAGTATCAATTGCCCGTATTTTTTTTCCTGAAGGTTCATTTTGGGAATTGATAGCTTTGATCGCCTTAGTAATAGGTAGATATTCTTTAGGGAGAGGAGCAGGAACAACAAACGTAGTTTGGGGATTTTTGATGCACGACCCCCTGATCGCCGGATTTGTGAGTTTAGTAGCAGCTATTGGTTTTATCATTTTGCGCTCTAAACAAGCGATTAAATATGGGGTTTTGATTTTATTTCCCGTATTTGTAGCAGTCTTACATTTTAATGATTTGCCAAAAATTCTTGCTGCTTTTGCATTAGCGGGATTAGTCGGTTGGATTTATCAACAAATGCCTGATGACATGGATCTGCCAGTGGCAGCAGCAGACACAGAATCACAACCGATGATGCAATATTTAAGCGGTGGTGAGCAAACGATTATCACTTTAGATGATGACCTAGAACCAGAGGTATTTGGAGCTAAGGCAGCTACATTATCACAAATCAAACGCTGGGGTTATCCCGTGCCAAAAGGCTGGATTTTAGCGCCCTTTGATGATCCTGCCCTGTTGATTGATTTTCTGCAACCATCATCCCTGTCACCCTTAGTAGTGCGTTCTTCTGCGATTGGGGAAGATTCTCAACAAGCGTCTGCGGCTGGACAATACGAAACAGTATTGAATGTTACTAATAAACAAGAGTTAGAACTTGCGATCGCCCAAGTTCAAGCCTCCTATAATCATCCTACGGCTGTAGAGTATCGCCGCAATCTTGGTGCTAAGGATGCGGCCATGGCCGTATTGATTCAACCCCAAGTCCAAAGTGTATATTCTGGTGTGGCCTTTAGTCGTGATCCCATAGCCCAACAAGGTGATGCAGTCATCATTGAAGCAGTATCAGGTAGTCCTACTCAAGTTGTTTCTGGGAAAATTACACCAGAACAATATCGGGTGTTTGTTGCAGGTGAAGATAAATTATCTACAGTGAAATTTGAGGGAGAAGGAAAAATTCCCCAACCATTAATTAAACAAGTAGCATATTTAGCCCGAAGATTAGAAAAACGTTATCATGGCGTTCCCCAAGATGTAGAGTGGAGTTATGACGGACAAACTCTCTGGGTATTGCAAGCAAGACCAATTACCACCTTACTACCAATCTGGACAAGGAAAATCGCCGCTGAAGTCATTCCCGGTGTGATTCATCCCTTAACGTGGTCAATTAATTTACCCTTGACTTGTGGGATGTGGGGAGAACTGTTCACGATAGTCTTAGGTGACAAAACCCGCGAGTTAGATTTCACCAAAATGGCAACGCTGCATTATTCTAGAGCTTACTTTAATGCTTCCTTTTTAGGTGAAGTGTTTCTGGAGATGGGTTTACCGCCAGAAAGTTTGGATTTTTTAACCAGAGGCGCGAAAATGAGTAAACCGCCTCTAGCTTCCACCTTGGAGAACTTACCAGGATTGACAAAGCTGTTACAGCGGGAAATCAGCTTAGAAAAGGAATTTAAGCGAGATTATCGTCAAAGGTTTATTCCGGGGTTGACAAAATTATCACATGAAATAATTGAGGAATTATCAGCACCGCAGTTGTTAACCAGAGTTGACATGATTCTTGATCTGCTCAACCAGGGTACTTACTACAGTATTTTATCTCCCTTGAGTGCTGCTATCCGGCAAGCGGTGTCTGGGGTGAAAGAGGAGCAAATTGATCACAGTATTACTCCTGAAGTAGCATCATTGCGATCGCTGAAACTTTTAGCCGCAGATGCCCAAGAAATCTTACCGGAGATTGAGCCAGAAAGAGTTTTTGAGCAATTGGAACAAATTCCAGAAGGACAGCGAATTTTAGATGATTTTGCCGAAATATTGGAAGATTATGGTTATTTGAGTGAAGTGGGAACTGATATTTCCGTCCCCAGATGGAAAGAACAACCTCACCTAGTCAGACAAATCTTTGTCCAGTTCATCCAAGCACATGAAAGTGCAAATGCGGATGAGTCCAAACAACGTCACCAAGGTTTTGTACAAAGCCGTGTGGATCTTAAAGGAAGAGTCACAGAAGTTTATTCTCGCTTATTGGCGGAATTACGCTGGACGTTTTTAGCTTTAGAAAAGCTTTGGCTCAAAGATGGTTTATTAAAGCAAACAGGGGATATCTTCTTTTTGAAATTGGGAGAAGTGCGACGTTTAGCAGCAAACGCTGATCCAGAACTGAGAGATAAAGTTGCTGAGTTATTGCAAAAGCGGCGATCGCAATTTCTCGAAGATAGCCAAATTACTCAAATTCCGCCTCTCGTTTACGGCAACAATCCCCCCCATCCTATCGCTGCACCCATTGATACCTCTGACCATATTTTACTAGGTATTCCCGCCAGTCAAGGACAGGCCGCAGGACAAGTTAAGGTGGTGAGAAATTTACAGGAAGCAGGGGAAATTAATAAACAGACAATTCTGGTTGTACCTTATACCGATTCTGGTTGGGCGACTATTTTAGTTAGAGCCGGGGGAGTCATAGCCGAAGCTGGTGGTAAACTTTCTCATGGGGCGATTGTTGCTCGTGAATACGGGATTCCCGCAGTTATGGATGTACGCGGTGCTACCTATCTTCTTCAGGATGGTCAACAAGTACGCATTGATGGTTCTAAAGGTATTGTTGAACTGGAGGAATTTTTAGCGTGACAGGTGACAGGTGACAGAAGAAGCAGGGGGGGCAGGGGAGAAGAGTTACTGACTCGTTCCCATGCTCTGCATGGGAATGAAATAAGAAGGCTCTGCCTTAACCTCAAATCGTCACCAGGTAATGGTTAAAAAATGTGTTTCCAAGGAGTAGGTATCTTAATGCGTGTTGGGGAGCGCATTTCGATAGGGTTTGCTGAAAAAGTTATCTGTGAAGGACCAGTGACAGGTGACAGGTGCTACGCCACGGTGACAGTTTCAAGAGTTGGATAGGAACGATTTTTTCTTTAAGTAGGAATTAAATGCAAGGTTTTTAAGTTTCCACCCTGTAAAAGCTTGCACTTTTTTAACTTCCAGCAGGCTAAGACCCTTTACCTGTAATCTTTTCATGTTTATTCAGCAAGCCCTCGATACTTGATAATACCAAGGATGAGTAGATTTGATGGCTGCTACTAACCATTTATGTAAATCTGCTATATAAAACCTAGACAAAGCTAGACTTTACTTTCTACTTCAACGGGAGCATGGGAGCGGTTATTCCTCTGTAGACTTTCACGCTGTAGCCCAACGCGATTGTGTTCCAATTAAGTTTCTGAAAAAGACTACCACCATCATTGCTTGGTTTTCGCGTCGGCAATAGTCTCAATTCAATACTTGATATTACCGTATTATATATCAAGTAGTTGATTTTTTCCGGAAAATATATTGATTTTTGTCAATATAAGTATAGTTTTGTCTATGAAATTGTCAACTTAGGACAAGCTCTACCACTTTTTGTACGGTAGGAATTTACCAGACATGGTAATTTTCACGCGATCGCCTTTGGGGTCTACCTCTTTTTCTACATCTAAGGTAAAGTCAATTGCACTCATAATCCCATCACCAAACTTTTCTTGAATTACTTCCTTGATCGGGAAGCCATAGACCTGCATAATTTCATAGAAGCGGTAAATCAGTGGGTCTGTTGGGACAACAGGCCCCAATCCCTTGACTGGATATTTGGTCAATTCTTGGATATAGATGGGGGCTAAATCCAATGCTTCTACTAATAACTTAGCTTCTTCAGGTGATGCACTAGCTTGACGGTAGAATATAGCCGCAATGTATACTTCATCCAGTCCCAGAATTTTTTCTAAATCAGCAAAGCTTAAACCTTTCTCTTTCTTTGCCTCTAATAAAGTTTGCGTAATTTCAGGAATAGACATCTGGTAAATTTAAAAGTAAATAATTTTGCACGAATAAATCTTACCATGATAACGTAAACTAGGCAAAGTTTTAGATGTTAAATAAGAGGACTTCTGGAATCACTGCAATTACCTCTGGATAAGTGTTTCAAGCAATATGGCGGAATTTTTCTTGAATCGTTGCCATACCCCTGATTCATACTCACTGGTATGGCATGATGCCAGTGGTGTTGTCGATTAAGGCTCTTAAGGTGAAGGCATACTCGAAGCATAAAAAAAGTCTCTGGAGTATTGATTAAATGAAATTCAAATAATAATGACGAATTATGCAAAAGTGGTTATCAATTATCGGCATCGGTGAAGATGGAATTGATGGTTTAAATAACATCGCTATTTCTATTCTTAACCAAGTTCAAATTATCATCGGTGGGGAACGTCATCTAGCTATGTTACCCCCTGAAGATTATAGGGAAAAAATCACTTGGAAATCTCCTTTTAATAATTCTATTCAAGAAATTATAAACCGTCGTGGTGAAGGGAAATCAATATGTATTTTAGCTAGTGGCGATCCAATGTGTTATGGTGTGGGTGCTACTATTATTAAACATATTCCTATTGATGAAATTACTATTATTCCCTCACCTTCCGCTTTTAGTTTAGCTTGTTCTCGGTTAGGTTGGAACTTTACAGAAACAGAAACTTTAAGTTTATGCGGTCGTCCTGTTTCTTTACTGCAATCTTATATTTATTCTGGTGCGAAATTATTAATTTTAAGTGCAGGCAAAAATACACCGGAAACTGTTGCTGAAATATTAACAAAACGCGGTTATGGTAATAGTAAAATTACCGTTTTAGAAAGAATGGGCGGTATGAATGAACGAATTTTCACAGGTGTTGCTAATAGTTGTAAAGAAAGAGATATTGCATCTTTAAATACAATTGCAGTAGAATGTATTGCAGATTTAGGAATAACTGGTTTATCAAGATTTCCTGGTTTACCTGATAATGCTTTTCACCATGATGGACAGTTAACAAAACGAGAAGTCAGGGCGGTGACATTATCAACATTAGCACCTTTACCTGGCGAATTACTTTGGGATATTGGGGCGGGTTGTGGTTCTATTTCTATAGAATGGATGCGAAGTAATATGAGATGTGGGGCGATCGCCATTGAACAGAATACCACAAGATTAAATTATATAGCTGATAATGCAGCAGCTTTAGGTACACCTAATTTACAAATTATTGCTGGAAAATCACCAGAAGTTATCCAAAATTTACCCACACCTGACGCTATTTTTATCGGTGGAGGAGTCACCGCACCAGGATTATTTGATATTTGTTGGAATGCTTTAAAAATAGGGGGAAGAATGGTAGCTAATGTTGTCACCTTAGAAGGGGAAAAAACATTATTTGAATGGTATGAAAAAGTCGGGGGGAATTTTACCAGGATATCTATTCAACGTGCAGAACCCATTGGTAAATTTTTAGGTTGGAAAGGAATGTCTCAAGTTACGCAATGGGTAGGATATAAATAGAATGTGATATATGTGATATAATTTTAATATTACACTCTTTGAAAGATAACTTTACACAATTTATTTAAATAAAAACTTCCCATGAATCAAACCGCTATCAATCTTATTGCTATCTCTGTTTTCCTAATGACGCTTTCTAGTTTATTAGGTCCATTAATTAATCTCTCTCCCACTATCCCAGCTTTAACAATGTTGGGATTTTTAGGAATTGCCACTTTAGATAATTTCAGTTTTCAAGGAAAGGGAGGTACAATAGTTTTAGATTGGTTAGCGCGACTTTCTCCCACTTATAAAGAGAGAATTATTCATCATGAAGCGGGACATTTTTTAGTAGCTCATTTATTAGGAATTAGCGTAACTGGTTATACCCTGAGTGCGTGGGAAGCATGGAGAAAAGGACAACCAGGACAAGGTGGAGTAATATTAGAAGATAATGAAATTGCTCAACAGTTGGAACGGGGTAAAATAGGCGTTTCAATGGTAGAAAAATATGGTAATATTTGGATGGCAGGAATAGCCGCAGAAATGTTAGTTTTTAAATCTGCTGAGGGTGGTGGAGATGATAAAGCTAGGTTAAATCAATTTTTAACAGCTTTGGGTTTTGAGGAGAAAATTTTTGAACAGAAACAGAGATTTCATTTACTGCAAGCGAAAAATTTGATCCAGGAAAATTGGGATAAATATCAAAGTTTAGTGAATGCAATGAGAAAAGGGGTTGATGTGGAAGAATGTAAAAAGGTAATTGGTAAAATTGCGACATAATAGAAATATAGAAATATAGAAATATAAACTATCTATTGAGGACAGGGAAAAATGTATCAAACAGATCCGCCACTTTCCCCGAAAGAAACATTACCCACAATGTATGATCTACCCAGTGAAGATCCAGAGGAGAAAGGTTTGCCAGATCAATTTCATTTATTACAACCACAATTATTATCAGAAACATTTGCTCCTGCTAATTATAAGATGGAGGAAATATTTACAGGCAGTGACATTAATTTGTATTATGATTCTCGTCATACCTTGTGGTATAAACGTCCTGATTGGTTTGCGGCTTTAGGTGTACCATATTTATATGGTGAACAGCAAGATTTAAGATTAAGTTATGTAGTTTGGCAAGAAGGGGTTAATCCTTATATTGTGGTAGAATTACTATCACCAGGAACAGAAAAAGAAGATTTAGGTCAAACATTGCGAGATGTGGAAAAACCACCCGGTAAATGGGAAATTTACGAGCAGATTTTAAGAGTACCTTATTACGCAATTTTTGATCGTTATCAATCTGAATTTAGGATGTTTCAATTAAATGGCGATCGCTATACTGAAACAACTTTAACAAATTACCGGTTCTGGATACCCAGCATAGAATTAGGTTTAGGAGTTTGGGAAGGGAGTTATAAAAATGTGAATATGCCTTGGTTGCGGTGGTATGATCAAAATGGTAATTGGGTATTAACTCCCACAGAATTTGAAAGACAACGTGCAGATCAAGAAAGACAAAAAACAGAAAGATTAATTGCACAATTGCGTGCTTTAGGTGTTGAACCTGAGATAGATTAAAAATTCAAAATTCAGATCCCCGACTTCTATGAAGAAATCATTATTTATTGATAGGATTTAATAAAGAAGTCCGGGATCTTAGCTCTTTTCTAATTGCATAAATTAAGCCACATTAAGTAATTGTTCTAAAGATTTAGCAATAGGTAAAGGTTTACCATCTTCTTGATATTCAGAAACCAACATTTCTATTACTTCCTGAGCATTTTTCACAGCTTCTTCATAAGTGTTACCATGAGTATGATATTTTTGAGTAGGAAATTCAGGTAAATGAACTAAATAACATTGATCTTCATTACTCCAGTGAATAATGATAGTATATGGTAAATTCATTCTTCTGACTCCTCTTTTTGAATTGATTTTAATTTAGCTAATTTTTCCTTAACTTCTTTTTCTATATATAGTTTAGCATCATCTCCATCTTTTCCAGAAATAGTAATAGGATCTTCTGGTAATAAAGGATGATACCAACGAGTATGACTTCCTTTTGCTGAACGGTAAATAAACCCAGCTTTTTTAAGTAGGCTTTTTAATTCTCTGATTTTTTTAGGCATTTTTTTAACTTAAAAATTATCAAAGTATCTCAATAGATGTTAATTTGATACCAAGGAGCAATAGGACACTTTATACAAAAGATGGTGAAAGCTAACTATAGCTCTAATTTTATGGCATAACTAATAAATAGTAATGATGGTTTTCGCAAACCTAACCAACTAATTAAAATTGATTTCGTAAACACTCATGTCATCAACTCCCCAGTATCTTAGCGGTAACGATATTCGCGCTTTATTCCTTGACTTCTACACCCAACGGGGACACCAACCGCTTCCTAGTGCATCCCTCGTACCAGAAGATCCCACCGTACTGCTAACCATAGCGGGGATGCTACCATTTAAACCGATATTTTTAGGACAGCGCACACCGGAATTTAAACGCGCTACCACATCTCAAAAATGTATCCGTACCAATGATATCGAAAATGTGGGACGGACAAAACGCCACCATACATTTTTTGAGATGTTAGGTAATTTTAGCTTTGGTGATTATTTTAAAGAACAAGCGATCGCCTGGGGTTGGGAAATTTCCACCCAAGTTTTTCGTTTACCTCCCGAACGTTTAGTAGTTAGCGTTTTTGAAGAAGACGACGAAGCATTTAACATCTGGAAAGATAAAATTGGAGTTTCAGAAAAACGCATTAAACGCATGGGAGAAGATGATAATTTTTGGGTTTCTGGTCCCACTGGTCCCTGCGGTCCTTGTTCAGAAATTTATTATGATTTTCACCCAGAATTAGGAGATGATCACATTGATTTAGAAGATGATACCCGATTTATCGAGTTTTATAACTTGGTATTTATGCAATATAATCGGGACACAGAAGGAAATCTCACCCCATTACAAAATAAGAACATTGACACCGGAATGGGTTTAGAGAGAATGGCGCAAATTCTCCAAAAAGTTCCTAACAATTATGAAACAGATTTGATTTTCCCCCTAGTAGAAACTGCGGCGAAAATTGCCAAAATTGACTATCATCAAAGTGATGAAAATACCAAAGTTTCTTTAAAAGTCATTGGTGATCATGTTCGTTCTGTTGTAAACATGATCGCCGATCAAATTCGTGCTTCTAATGTGGGTAGAGGTTACATTTTACGGCGTTTAATTCGTCGCGTTGTCAGACATGGAAGATTAATTGGAATTTCTGGGGAATTTATTAACCAAGTTGCAGAAACCGCAATTTCTCTTTCTGAAAATGTTTATCCCAGTTTGCGACAAAGGGAAGCATCTATTAAAGCAGAGTTAGCAAGAGAAGAAGCTAATTTCTTGAAAACCTTAGAAAGAGGTGAAAAGCTCTTAGCGGAAATTATCCAAGAAGTAAAACAAAAAGGTTTAACTTCTATTAGTGGTGAAAGTGCATTTACCTTATATGATACCTACGGTTTCCCATTAGAATTAACACAAGAAATCGCTGAAGAACAGAATTTAACAGTTGATGTTGATGGTTTCAAAGCAGAAATGCAGAAACAGGTAGAACGTGCAAAAGCAGCACACGAAACCATTGATTTAACTGTACAAGGTTCTTTAGATAAACTTGCAGAACATATCCATTCTACAGAGTTTATAGGATATACTCAATTAGCAATAACAGCAAAAATTGAAGTATTGTTAGTTAATGGTATTTCCCAAGAAGAAGCGGAAGCAGGAACAGAAGTACAAATAGTTCTGGATAAAACCCCATTTTATGCGGAATCTGGGGGACAAATCGGAGATAAAGGTTATATTTCCGGTGATGGAATTTTAATCAGAATTGAAGATGTGAAAAAAGAATCTGATTTCTTTGTTCACTTTGGTAAAATTGAACGTGGTACAATTAGAATTGGTGACGATGTAACCGCCCAAATTGATACCGCTTGTCGTCGTCGCGCTCAAGCTAATCATACAGCAACTCATTTATTACAAGCTGCATTAAAGAAAGTTGTTGATGAGGGAATTTCCCAAGCTGGATCATTAGTTTCTTTTGATAGCTTGCGGTTTGATTTTAACTGTCCTCGCGCTTTAACTGCGGATGAAGTTCAACAAGTTGAAGAATTAGTAAATAGTTGGATTTCTGAAGCGCATTCAGCCAAAATAGAAGTATTACCTTTAGCAGAAGCAAAAGCTAGAGGTGCGATCGCAATGTTTGGTGAAAAATACGGTGATGAAGTACGAGTAATTGATTTCCCTGGTGTTTCAATGGAATTATGTGGGGGAACTCATGTTAATAATACTGCGGAAATTGGCGTTTTCAAAATCATTTCTGAAGCGGGAGTTTCTTCAGGAGTGAGAAGAATAGAAGCGGTATCTGGTGCATCGGTTTTAGATTATTTGAATGTGCGAGATCAAGTTACTAAAGATTTGTGTTTCCGCTTTAAAATCAAACCGGAAGAAATACCCGACAGAATCACAACTTTACAAACCGAACTCCGCAACAGCGAAAAAGCAATTCAAACCCTAAAATCACAACTTGCAATAGTTAAATCTGACAGTTTATTAACAACTGCGGAAACACTGGGAGAACATAAAATTATTGTTTCTCAACTGGAAGATGTTGACGCAGAATCATTAAAAGATGCCGCAGAAAGATTACTGCAAAAAATTGGTAATGGTGCTGTGGTTTTAGGTTCTATTCCTGAAGAGGGAAAGGTAAGTATTGTTGCTGCTTTTAGTTCCCAAGTGAATAAAAAAGGATTACAAGCGGGTAAATTTGTAGGTGCTGTAGCTAAAATTTGTGGTGGTGGTGGTGGTGGAAAACCCAATCTCGCGCAAGCTGGGGGAAGGGATGCAAGTAAGTTACCGCAAGCTTTGGAAACTGCGAAAAATGATTTATTAGCAGGGTTGAAATAGGAGTTTAAAGAATAATGTAGAGGCGTTTTCTGTAGCGTCTCTACATCATTATCAAGATTTTATGTGAAGTTGTAAACAATTGTTAAATAAACTGACTTCTTAATTTTTATCTACATTGAATTGCATAAAATATAAAACTTACCGTAAAAAATTATTATATGCCAAATTACGCTAGAGACATCAAGACATTACAGTCTTACGCCGCAATGTGGTGGCCTACAAATCTCAAGGATAAAAATGCTACGGTCAGCATTATTCCTAGATTACTGGAAACCCAAGATGATTTCATTTCCATTTTACAATTGAGCAAAAAAAATCCTACACAAATTTTCGACCTTGTAGAAGCAGCGAAATTTCCAGCAAACTTATTCCTAAAGCACTTGGTTGTCATTTCAGACTATGGTGGTGAACCGATGAAAAAGCTAGGAAAAAGTTTCACAAATATTTTTACTAAAAAAGATCAGACAGGTAAACCAATCATGGATTATGTCTGGAGAGGGAGAAATTATCAATATGTGTTTGAATCTATGCCCGTTAAAGGCATATTAGATAATAAAAAGCTTAATATTGATGGAGAAGGGTTGCAATCCGAGAAACCTTTTGACAGTCTTAAACGTGATATGACTATGATTTTACTTTATGCCAGTACATCTGAAGTTTCAGACTATGCTGGCTTAGATGTCTGTATTTTGGGTTCTTTACTTGGTGATGAAATTGCATTAGAGCATCATATAAAGCAAATATATATAGTGGTTAGTCGCATAACTGGGGGAGCTAATGCTAATTCTTTAGGACAATTAGCACAACGTTATATAGTTGAGTACCTCAAAGAAAAATTGGGAAGTGAATTTGAAATTACCAGCAATGGGTCAATTATTTTACCAGGTTATGCTAAAAAAACTGGAATACCTTTTGATATAGTTGTCACAAAAGCAGGTAAAAAAGTGGGTATTGAAATCAGTTTTCAAGTAACAACCAATAGCACAATAGAAAGAAAAGCAGCACAGGCATCTGAAAGGCAAACTCTGATGAAAAATGCGGGTTATAAAATAGCCTATGTCATTGATGGGGCTGGAAATTTTGAACGTTCTGCGGCTATCTCTCAAATTTGTTTGTATAGTGATTGCACAATTGCTTATTCTGATAGTGAGTTTGATGTTTTAATTGATTTTTTACATGAGAGTTTGTCATGATTCGTTTTATTGATCTTTTTGCAGGTATTGGTGGAATGAGACTTGGTTTTCAGCAAGCGTGTGATTCTTTGGGAATAAAATCTCAATGTGTACTTAGCTCGGAAATTGATAAAAAAGCTATTGAAACTTATAAACTAAACTTTAATGATCAACCTACAGGAGACATTAGAGAAATTAATATTATACCTGAATTTGATTTTATGCTTGCTGGCTTTCCCTGCCAACCTTTCTCTTATGCAGGTAAACAACAAGGTTTTGGAGATACAAGAGGTACACTATTTTTTGAAATTGAAAGACTCCTGAAAATTTATCAACCACAGGCTTTCATCCTGGAAAATGTTCGTGGTTTAACGACACATGATCAGGGAAGAACATTTAAAACAATTATTAATTCATTAGAAAATCTTGGTTATGGTATTCATTATCTTTTACTTAACAGTAGTAACTTTGGTGTACCACAAAATCGTGTCCGTATATATATAATTGGATTACTTGGAAAAAAACCAAAAATTACACTTAATTCAGATAGAGGTGCTATTGACTCCCATAGTTTTAAGGAAAAACTATATCAACTGAGTCTTTTTAGTGATATTTATTCAGTTGTTAAGGTTAAAGATATTCTGGAAGACAAAGTTTCAGATAATTATTATCTTTCTAAAAAATTTGAACAACAACTATTTGATGCTGTTGATGGTGAATTTGAAAAACTTCATGGTGTTCGTCTAATTGATTTTCGTGGTGGCAATTCTATCCATTCTTGGGATTTAGGTATTAAAGGAAAATGTACCAGAGATGAACGTGATTTTATGACTGCTTTAATATCACATAGAAGACATAAAGAATTTGGTGAACATCAAGATGGTAAAAGTTTAACGATAGAACAAATTAAAACATTTTTTGATCATGAGAATATCGAAAATATTATTTATTCACTGATTGAGAAAAAATATCTTAAAGAAATAAATGGAAAATATAATCCTGTCAGCGGAAATATGTCTTTTGAGGTGTTTAAATTTCTTGATCCTGAAAGTATTTCTATAACCCTAACATCATCAGATGCTAATAAATTGGGTGTAGTCCAAAATGGGAAACCGAGAAGAATAACCCCTCGTGAATGTGCAAGATTACAAGGTTTTCCAGATTCTTATATTCTCCATCCTAACGATAATGCAGCATATAAACAGTTTGGTAATGCTGTGACAGTCACCGTAATTCAAGCAATTGTAGAAAATTTTATTAAGCATAATAGTATTAAAGAAACCACTTTATTTCCTAGAGTTATTCCTATACTGAAATGATTATATTTTATTTATACAGCAGTTTCGAGGTTGATGAGGTACAGTAACCGATTGAACTTCAAGTTTTAAAACTATCCTCCAAAATTGGTGTACCTCATTTACTCCAAAATTGCTGTATATTCACTGCAACTTTACCAACTTCTGTAGAAGGTTTAGGTATAGGTTTTCCATCTTCTTTCAATACTTCCAAATACAATTCTATAGCTTCTTTAATTAGTTCTTCTGTTTCTTGTAAGGTATCACCACAAGCAACACATCCCGGTAAATCTGGAACATAAGCACCCCAGTTTTTATCACCACATTCATAAATTACTGCATATTCAATTATTTTTGTTTTCATTTTTCAGATATACAATCTGGTAAACTATAATTCTAATTATAAATTTATTCGAGAATTTCCCCATCATATTAACCATGCAAAAACTTACAAGAATTACCCGCAACCCTGAAGTAATGGATGGTAAACCCTGCATCCGAGGAATGCGTGTCACCGTTGGTACTATCGTTGGTTTAATGGCATCTGGACATAGTTTAAATGACATTCTCAAAGCCTATCCTTACCTGGAAGAAGGGGATATTTATGAAGCATTAGCTTATGCTGCTTGGCGGGCTGAATAAAATGATATAAATTTCATCAAACTTTCCATTTATATCGTCGAATTATTGAATAATTCAGGAATATGATATAATCAACTTAGTCATTATTTCTCTATTATCATTCATATTTAAAACTATGCTGAAAAGTATAAAAATAGAGAACTTTCGCTGCTTCAAATCCTTAGAACTTCAACAACTAGGAAGAATTAACTTATTAGTTGGTGAAAATAATAGCGGCAAAACTTCTATATTAGAAGCTATTCAACTTTTCTGCTCACGGTGTAATTTAGAAATACTGCGTGAAACAATGAATCAACGTAGTGAATATTCTTATGATGATGAATTGAGGAGAGAAGGTGAAATTGTAAGAGATGGAGAACTTGATATTCGTCACTTGTTTTATGGTCACGAAATTGAACCAGGAAGTCAATTATCTATCATAGATCATCATCAAAATCAACTGACTTTATCCATAGAATTATCAAAAATACCAGATGAACTACAAGAACTTCAATTTAAAGTTTCTTGGACTCCTGAATCAGAAAATGAAACTTTCATATTACCTTTATCATCTCATGCTGGACTTCCTGTATATCATATACGTAAATTTCGCACAAATACTAAAAACCCACCACCAAAAACACTATTTATTACATCATCATCTTTAAAAACAGATCAAATGATAGAGTTATTTAATCAAGTGGTACTAACACCTGATGAAAAAATTATTGAAGAAACACTTAATAAAATAGATTCCAAAATTCAACGAATTGCTGTAGTTAATCCTCAAAGATTAAGATATTCACCATATTCACGCACTGGTTTTGTTTTACTTCTAAGTGATAAACAACAGCGTGTACCAATTGGCAGTATGGGAGATGGAATTTGGCGAATTTTAGGACTCGCATTAGCAATAGTATCAGTAAAAAATGGTTATTTATTTGTAGATGAAATTGATACTGGACTTCATTTTACTGCAATGTCTGATATGTGGAAAATGATTTGGGATACAGCCAAAAAATTAAATGTCCAGGTTTTTGCAACTACCCATAATAGCGATTGTTGGAAAAGTTTAGCCGAAATTGCCAAGCAAGAAAATGTCACAGATGATGGTATCAGGATTCATAGAATTGAAAAAGATAAATCAAAAAGTATAGTTTTCAATGAATCTCAAATTGTCATTGCTGCGGAAAGAGAACTGGAGGTACGTTAGCAATGGCAAAAAATTATAAACCTAAAAAATTATTAGTTGAAGGTCAAGATGATTTACGAGTAATACCCGAATTAATTGAAAAAAATGGGATTTTTTGGGGTAATAAGAAAGAAGAAGCAATTATATCAATTCAAGAATGTGGAGGTTATGAAAATATTACTTATGATCTCATATATACAGAATTGCAAACTAGAGGACGTACACATTTAGGTTTAATGGTAGATGCTGATGATGATGCGTTTTTACGTTGGCAAAGTATCAGAAATGCTTGTTTACCAAATATTCCTCATCTTCCTGAAACTATACCAGAAAATGGGTTAATTATTAATACACCAGATAATCAAAAATTTGGTGTTTGGATTATGCCCAATAATATCATAGAAGGAATGTTAGAAACATTTTTAGGTTATATGATTCCAGAACAGGGAGAACATCTTTGGGAATATGCACAGGAAGTAGTCAGAGAAGCAAAAAATAAAGGTGCAACATTTAAAGAATCTTATATTGATAAAGCAGAAATTTACACCTGGTTAGCATGGCAAAATAAACCAGGTAGACAAATACATCAAGCTATCAAATATAATATTTTAAATCCCAACAATCCTAAAGTGCAGGGGTTTATTAATTGGTTTAAAGAGTTATATGATTTGTGATCAAAAAGATCCCCAACTAATTTAATCAGTCAGGGATCTAAAAATACATATTTAAAAGTAAGTGAAAATTAAGATTCCTGTTCAGGAGGACGATTTTGTAAAATATCAAGAATCCGCCGATTTTCAGTTTGCAAACCCCGCACATCCATCTGTATTTCTCTAATCTCAGACTGCATTTGCACCATATCAGAACGCATATCTCTAATTTCTGCAATCACCATTTCAAAATTACGCTGAATCGTATCAAAATTACGCTGATAAACAGCCGTAGTTTCCAATAAAGCACTTACCGCTAATCGCATATCAATAAGCTGATTTTCCATTTTATCCATCCTTGCTTTATCTTCATTACTCATATTTTGAAAACTTCACAACCTGGTAAACTATGATCTTCATTATAACGGAATGTGATATAATTATTTTCTAATTAGTTTTCTAGTGGGAGTGCAAATTGCGTATAATCTATTTGTCAAGTTACACACCAATTATATAGAATCCCAAATCCTTATGAAACTTAACTTATTAAAACCACTGGCGTTTATTGATTTAGAAACCACAGGAGTAGATATCATCAAAGATAGAATTGTACAAATTGCTATCCTCAAAGTATTTCCCGATGGAAGGGAAGAACTTAAAAACCAGATAATTAATCCCACAATTCCTATTCCTCCTACTGTTTCATTAGTACATGGAATTTATGATGAAGATGTAAAAGATGCGCCGACATTTTCAGAAATTGCTGTTGACTATTTAAATTTCCTTGATGATAGTGACTTGGCTGGTTTTAATTCCAATAAATTTGATATTCCTCTGCTGGTAGAAGAATTTTTACGTGCAGGACTTTGTTTAAAATTATCAGGTAGAAATTTAGTAGATGTGCAAAGTATTTTTCACACAATGGAAAGACGCAATTTAAGAGCAGCTTATAGGTTTTATTGTGGTCAAGATTTAGAAGGAGCGCATGATGCAGCAGTTGATATTCGTGCTACCTATCAAGTTTTTAAAGCACAAATTCAACGTTATGAAAATGTAGAATATAGTAATGATGGTTCTCCTGTTCCTGTACCAATTACTAATGATATTAAAGTTTTAAGTCAACTGACTACATTTAATTTTTTAGATCCTAGTAATAAATTGATTTATGATGAACAGAAGCAAGCTATTTTGTTTAACTTTGGTAAATATAAAGGTCAGAGTTTGTTAGAAGTTTTTTCCAAAGATCCCGGTTATTACGACTGGATGATGAATAAAGGCGATTTTTCATTATCTACTAAGAAAGTTTTGAAAAGAGCTTGGAAAGCAATTCATAATTCAGACAACAGGAAACAATTGTCAATTATCAATTGATAAAATCAGGTTTTAGAGGATGTTTGAAAAGTTTTTAATGTACAAATAAACCCCTCTCCAAACCTCTCCCCGCTTCGGGGAGAGGCTTTGAAACTCCCATTACCTTGTAGGGAAGGGGGGTTAGGTTTCTAGAGATTATTAGCAATAACCCAGTAATCAACTTATGATACATCATACTCAATATTAATCTAACAATCAAGGGCGGGAAAACCCGCCCCTAAAATCAATGGTAACTAACTAAAAACAACTTACTTCTTAGCTTCAGCAATGGGGACCCACTCAGTATGGAAAGTTCCTTCCTTATCAATACGTTTGTAAGTATGAGCGCCGAAGTAATCCCGTTGTGCTTGAGTCAAGTTTTGAGGTAAACGAGCGCGACGGTAGCTATCAAAATAATCGAGAGAAGCACTAAAAGCAGGAACAGGAATTCCCATTTTAGCAGCAGTCACAATAATTTCCCGCCAAGCAGCTTGTCTATCCAGAATTGTTTGCTTAAATTCAGGTGCTAACAATAAGTTAGGTAATGCTGGATTTTCGTCAAATGCTTTCTTAATCTTATTCAAGAAACCAGCGCGAATAATACAACCACCTTTCCAAATTCGAGCCATTTCACCCAAATTCAGACCCCAATTATAGGCTTGAGAAGCGGTAGAAATTAACGCCATACCTTGAGCATAAGAACAGATTTTGGAACAATAAAGTGCATCCCGCACCATGTTCACAAAAGTTTTTGTATCTTTAAAGATTGTGGGAGCAGGACCAGTTAATTGTTGAGATGCGGCAATCCGTTCTTCTCTAATTGAAGAAAGAATCCGGGAATTAACAGCAGCAGTAATTGTAGGAATAGCAACGCCTAATTCCAAAGCAGTTTGTACAGTCCAACGACCAGTTCCTTTTTGTCCCGCAGCGTCCACAATTAAATCAACCAAAGGTATCTTGGTTTCTGGATCAACGTAGGGGAAAATATTCGCGGTAATCTCAATCAAAAATGAATTGAGTTCGTCGGTTTTATTCCACTCTGCAAATACTTGATGTAGCTGTGCAGCATTTAAACCACCGACATTTTTCAGCAAATCGTAAGCTTCTGCAATTAACTGCATATCGCCGTACTCAATGCCGTTGTGAACCATTTTTACATAGTGACCAGATCCACCAGGTCCAATATAGGTAACACAGGGACCATCATCAACTTGTGCAGCGATTCTGTTGAAAATGGGGGATAGATACTCATAAGAGCTTTTTGTACCACCGGGCATGAGAGAAGGACCATTTAACGCGCCTTCTTCACCACCACTCACACCCATACCGATATAGCGTAAACCAGTGGGTTCTAATTCTTGAGTGCGTCTTTCGGTATCTTCAAACCAAGAGTTACCACCATCAATAATGATGTCACCTTCTTGCAGTAAGGGTTTAAGCTGTTGAATTACCGCATCAACAGGTTTACCAGCTTGCACCATGACTAAGATTTTGCGGGGACGTTCTAATGCAGCGACAAATTCTTCCAGGGTATAAGCTGCTTTAACATTCCGTCCTCCAGCACGGTTGGCCATGAAGGCATCGGTTTTTTCACGGGAACGGTTGTAAACTGCAATTGGGAAGCCATTACGCTCAACGTTTAGAGCGATATTTTCGCCCATAACGGCTAATCCAATCACACCAAAGCTTTGTAGTGTCATAGTTCAAATGTTTTTTGGGTTTGGCTAACTCTTGCAGATGCTTTCATCTTTAAGGGTAATCCGAGATTTTGGGTTCACTCCTAAAGAAGACATTAAGAGTTGAGGTAAATGGCAAAAATCACATCTAACACCAAGAATTGGTTTTGATTTGTATCTGAGTCAACAATTCAATGACAAATCAATAACAAAATTCGCAAAATGGAAATACGGCAGATGAGAAACTGTAAGGAGTTTAAAAAATGCTCGCCTATATCCTAGCGTTAGTAGTGGGAATTGGCAGTGTAGCTATTTACATAGCTGCTTTCTTTTTCCCGGAAATTCACCGCAAGAATGATTTTATTTGGAGTGGTGTGGGTTTATTTTACGCTTTGGTGTTATGGATTTTTGCATCACGCATTACAGGGGGTTTATTACTGGGTCATATAGCTAGTGTGGCGCTTTTGGTGTGGTTTGGTTGGCAAACTCTTTCTCTGCGTCGTCAACTTACACCAGAGGTACAACAAACACCTGTTCCCAGTCCTGAGTTAGTTAAAGTGAGTATTCAAGAACAGGTATCTAAGTTTTCTTTACAGGAAAAGCTGGGACAGTTATCATCGTTAATTGCTAATGTTTTTAGTGGTGTTAAAGGTAAGGTACAGCAGACTGGGAGTAAAAAACCCGTTGCACCTCCAGAAAAACCTGTTGTGACAATTGTTGATCAGACTACTCTTGTTGCAGAACAACCAAGCCAAACAACATCTGCAACGCAAGCGGTAACTGTTCCCGCACCTGAAACGGCTGCATCAACAGCAGAAGTAACTGAGGAAGTTATTTTTGAGGGTGAGACTGTTTCTGCTGTGACTGAGACAGAAACACCAGAAGTTGCACAGGTGAGTGAAGAAGTTATTTCTCAAGGTGAAACTGAAACTAAAATTAAAACTGTTTCAGAAGTGACACCTCCAACTCCTCCGACTCCTGAGTTAGTCGCACAAGCGCAAGAGGAAACCGAGGAAAAACCACCTATTTCTGTTGAGGAAGTCGCCCCAGATGCTGTACTTGCTCCCCCAGCAGAAGCACCACCGGAAAAATTACCACCCAGTGAAGGAACTGGGAGTTAGGTATTGGCAGGGAGTGGGGACTGGGGAAGAAAATTTTAGATTTTAGATTTTAGATTTTAGATTGGAGTTAAGTAGGTAGGCGTTAAAAATTATCGTTGTGGCAAGGCAAGAGGCAAGAGGCACTCATGCAAGAGGGAAGAGACTTTTAGCAAGTTTATATTTTGTTACATACATCCGTTTTTTCAGACCGACTTACTTAACAAAAACAATCCAAAATCCAAAATCCAAAATCCAAAATCCAAAATAAAAAACTCCTGAATACTGAATAGTGAATTATTACAAATTTAGTTACTTTAACTACTTTTATTATTTTGTCAAGTGTTTTCTAAGAAACGGCAAACTATCTTATAACTTTGTTACATATTTGTTAAGAAAAGTTACACGCTTGTTAACAAAAGGGAATATTTTCTTATGGTTGTTTCACTTGAAAAGAATAAACAACATGAGGTTGTCATCATTGGTGGTGGTTTTGGTGGACTGTATGCGGCAAAATCTCTTGCTAATAGAAATGTAAAAGTTACTCTCATTGATAAACGGAACTTTCACTTATTTCAGCCTCTTTTATATCAAGTTGCCACTGGTACATTATCTCCTGCTGATATTTCTTCTCCTTTGCGTGCTGTTCTCAGAAAAAGTAAAAATACAAAAGTTTTGCTGGGAGAAGTAAATAATATTGATCCGAAGACACAAAAGGTATTTGTGGGTGATAAAATCGTACCTTATGATACTTTAATTGTGGCTACAGGTGCTAACCATTCTTATTTTGGGAAAGATAATTGGAAAGACTTAGCTCCTGGTTTGAAAACTGTAGAAGATGCGATAGAAATGCGTCGGCGGATTTTTTCTGCATTTGAAGCAGCAGAAAATGAAACTGACCCTGAAAAACGCCGTGCTTTGTTGACTTTTGTGATTGTGGGTGGTGGTCCTACTGGGGTAGAATTAGCGGGTGCGATCGCTGAGTTGGCATATAAAACCCTGCAAGAAGATTTCCGCAATATCGACACTTCAGAAGCGAAAATTTTATTATTGCAAGGTGGCGATCGCATTCTTCCTCATATTTCACCAGAATTATCGCAATCAGCAACAGAATCTTTACAAAAATTGGGTGTGATGGTTCAAACCCAAACCAGGGTAACAAATATTGAAAATGAAGTTGTTACTTTCAAACAAGGTGATAAAGTAAAACAAGTTAGCGCCAAAACTGTATTATGGGCAGCTGGTGTGGAAGCATCTGGAATGGCAAAAGTTTTAGCGGATCGTACAGGTGTAGAATGCGATCGCTCTGGTAGAGTAGTTGTAGAACCAGACTTAACTGTTAAAGGTTACAAAAACATTTTTGTGATTGGAGATTTAGCTAATTTCTCCCATCAAACTGGTAAACCTTTACCCGGTGTTGCACCTGTAGCTAAACAACAAGGAGAATATGTTGCTGGGTTGATTTTACTACGGCTTCATGGTCATACTTTGCCACCATTTCATTACACCGATGTTGGTAGTTTAGCAATGATTGGGCAAAATTTAGCGGTAGTAGATTTAGGTTTTCTGAAACTTACAGGTTTTATTGCTTGGGTATTTTGGCTAGTAATTCACATCTATTTCTTAATTGAGTTTGATACTAAGATGGTAGTGGTAATTCAGTGGGCATGGAATTATATTACTCGTAATCGTCGTTCTCGATTGATTACAGGTAAGGAAGCTTTCTTAGGACCACAACCTATTAACAATTCTCATCCTTATCAGGCGACAGAAACCGTCAAACAGCCAGTTAAGGTTTAGGTTTTTTTGTAGTTATTAGCAGTACCTTGAAGCCGATAGAGAAACCCGTCATTAATCTCAACACTTGATCTATTAGTGTGAGACTTATGGCGGGTTTAACTTGTAAATAATGCCGTGTCATTAAATAAACAATGCTGGAGAAACATTAAACAATTCTCCTAATGCTTTAGCTTGAGCTTTACTAATAGCTCTTTTTCTATTTACAACTTCAGAAACTACACCTTTAGAACCAATAATTCCTACTAAATCAGATTGTTTAATTCCCCTAGCATCCATTAAATGTTCTAGCATTGCGTGGGGTGATGATGGTTCAAGAGGATAGTGTTTATTTTCAAATTCTTCAATGAGAGTAACTAATAATTGTAAAATCGCAGTTTGTTCTGGTGTACGCTGTTTATTAGCTATTAATTTTTCTACAGTTTCTAATGCTTGATCATATTCTGCTTCTGTGGTGATAATTTTGGGTTGATATTCTACTAATAATTGACTGTAGGTGATTTTATCTAAGGAAATGGTCATGGTTAACTCCTGTTAAAAGAAAGGGTCAATAAAAATCTTCATTACAAGTATCAACAAATTCTGTTAAACTGCTTTCTGTTTCATAATAGGAACGCATCATTTCCGCAGCAGCAGTTAAGCTCAGTTTTTGAGGATTTTGCATTTCTTCACGCATGAGTTTTAAGGCAAATTCAATTATCTCTAGTCTTTCAACATTAGGCATTTGTTTAATAGCTTCTAAAATTTGTGGGTTAATCATAATTTGGGCAATTGTTAGTAGTTTCTATTTTAAGGTAGGATATACTGACACTGCAACATCCGTAGGTTGGGTTGAGAAAACCCAACAATACTGATTGCTTTATCGCTGTAAGTCAATCTAGGTTGTTCTGGCATATAAATTTCTTGTGTACTTTATACTATAATCAGTATTGTATATAATTTCATTCGCTTAAATAACTTGATTTAGTATCAGAATTAGAAAGTATTGATGAACAATTGACGCTGAGTTTATATTTTGATATACAGCACTTTGCACGTCTATCTAGTACAGTTCATATCCTATTTTCTAGCTTGATGTAATAATTCTGTCTTATGTTTTTGTACCTAAACGTTACGCAAAGTGCTGTAAATTTCTATTTTTTTATTCAATATCTTCTAATTGCTGTTTTGTAATATCACTTAAAATACCATCATGAAAGTGATACTGTTCTACAGGAAATAATTCTAAAATATATTCTAAAATATCTGGTTGTGGGTGTTTTTGCAAAACTTTATAACACCAATAAAATAGAGTTCTCAATGATGCACAAGTATCAGGACGAGATAAAATATGTTCAAATCTCAATAGCTTGACTATTTTCCCTCCATCTTGTTTTTCATTAAATCCAGGGTATAACTTTTTTAATATATTTTTAGGATGGGGAATTTTTTCTACATCTTCTGGATGATCTTCTAAAGAAGTTCCTAAAACTGTATTAATAGCTTGTGCATCAGCAAAATAATAAGTTTCTATCATGTTTACCAAAAAATGAAAAGCAGCGCGATGTTTTTTATCTTTTAATATGGTGTCTAAAGCATTGTGATATCTTTGAAAAATTAGTTCTGCTTGACTGACTCTATCATTTTCTAAATCATCTACTACTAATACATATCTACATGGATTTTCCGCTAAATATTCTCTAGCTGGAAAACCTATCTTTTCTGCATCTTTATCAGGAATAATTTTACCAGTACCCACCATTTTTAAATTCTTTTTCTGGGAAGTTATCGGGTTAAGTTGTCCGATACGACGTATAACTTTAAATGTACATATACCAGTTTCCATGAAACTTCTAAATAAATCTGGTAGGTGCTGTTCTTCAGTTTCTCCTGTTACAAATAATCCAAATTCAAAAAAATAGCAAGGTTGGTTATTATCAATATTTTCCTGATTCATTATTTTAACTCCTCAGTAAAAGCTTTACTTTGAGGTGCTATAGCTTCAGCCATATACAAAGAACCTGTGGCATAATCTTCTAATAAATCTTGTATTTCTTCTATTTCGCTAACCCGTTTCATCATAGTTTGTCCATTTTCATCAAGTTCCATCGCCCATATATGTTCTGGTGCAAACTGACTAATTAATACAGGAGAATGGGTTGATATAAAAACCTGTTTATTCCATTTTTCGGTAGCCAGTTTAACCGCTTTAGCTAACACTGCTAACGCCCAAGGATGTAAAGATATATCAGGTTCATCTAATAAAATTAATGAATAACCATTAGGTTTTTCAGAAAATAAAGCAGCGAGATTAATTAACATTTGAATATGTCCATCAGATACTCCTGATGCTTGAATTGGTTTGCGTCTTTTTCTATCTAAAAAGTTGGCATAGACAGCATTTCTTCCAGTTTGTTCAAAATATAAACCATCAAAACTAGGGAAACTTTCTTTCATAAAATTGATGATAGTATCATACCTTTCATCAATTACTCTTCTATCATGTAAGTTTCTCAAAACAGACCATAAATTTTCACATCTATCTTGTAATCTATCCCCTGCTTCTGATTCTGAACCTGATCTTCTCAGATTAAATAAAGAAGCGCCTCTTAAATGATAGGAACGAGCAGCACGCAACAATTTATCTAACTCTAATGCAGCTATATCACTTGTCCCAAAAGCTACGTAGCTAGTGAGGGCTAATTTTTCTGGTTCTCTGAGTGTAATGGTAGTTTTATCTTGTCCCATACCAAGATGATAAAATATAGCTTTATCACTACCTATAGTTCTATCAATTAGTAATTCATTATTAATTTTCTTAACTAATTTTTCACCAACAAAAGGTTCTATCCTACCAGCAGATAAGCCAAATAAGACTTCATATTTAGTTGATTCATCTTCTATGGAAATTAATATATTATCAGTTGTATTAGCTCCATCCCAAAGAATACCAATACCATGATCTCTAAAAGAAGCAGCAGAGTCCACACCTCTAATTGCACAATCTCTAATAAACCAAATGGTATCTAAAAATGTTGATTTTCCTGCTCCATTGGGACCAAAGAGAATATTAAGAGAATCAGGTGTAATATGAATATCAGCAAGGGAGCGAAAATTTTTAATATGTAAATGATTAATTTTATTAGGCATTAATAACACCATCCGTTAATAATTGTAAAATTTTACCGTATTATTCAATGTAGGTTAGTTTGAAGTACAAAACTTAACATTGTTAATTATATCTGAATATCTGGTGTTGGTTTTTCACAACTTTTGCTGTATTTTACCTGGAGATGATCGCAGTGTTACTATTTTTCTTTCCGTCTTTGCTCCTTTGCGCCTTTGCGTGAAAATTAAAACTCTAGTACACCTACCCCATCCCACAATCATACCATCTCTTATAATTGATCAAATAACTGCAAACATATCTTAGGCATGAAACTGTGACCGAAACTGGAAAATACAAAGATACCGTTAACCTCCCCAAAACTAACTTTGATATGCGGGCAAACGCAATTAAACGCGAACCCGAAATCCAAAAATTCTGGGAAGAAAACAACATTTATTCTCGCCTCTCTCAAGAAAACCCAGGCGAATTATTTATACTGCATGATGGACCACCCTACGCTAACGGTCAGTTGCATATTGGTCACGCTTTAAATAAGATTCTCAAAGATATTATTAACCGTTACCATCTCCTCCAAGGTCGTAAAATTCGTTACATTGCAGGATGGGATTGTCACGGATTACCGATTGAGTTAAAAGTTCTGCAAAATATGAAACAAGCAGAACGGCAAAACCTCACTCCTATACAACTACGTCAAAAAGCAAAGCAGTTTGCTCTTGATGCTGTTAATGACCAACGCAATAGTTTTAAACGCTATGGGGTGTGGGGTGACTGGGATAATCCTTATTTAACCTTAAAACCAGAATACGAAGCGGCGCAAATTGGCGTATTCGGGCAAATGTACTTAAAAGGTTATATCTATCGTGGTTTAAAGCCTGTACACTGGAGTCCTAGTTCTAAAACCGCTTTAGCAGAAGCTGAGTTAGAATATCCTGAAGGCCACGTTTCTCGGAGTATTTACGCCGCTTTCCCGGTGGTGAAGGTGTCGGAAAAACTAAAATCAGTTTTAGAGCCATTCCTGCCTGATTTGGGCGTGGCTGTGTGGACAACTACTCCCTGGACGATACCGGGTAATTTAGCGGTTGCTGTGAATGGGGCGTTAAATTATGCGGTTGTTGAGGTGGCACGCAGAGACGCAGAGGCGCAGAGAGGATGCAAGTATCTGATAGTTGCGGCGGAGTTGGTGGAAAGTTTGACTGCAACTTTGGATGTTGAGTTGACTGTGAAGGCGACTTTTGCGGGTCAGGATTTGGAACACTGCACTTATCGTCATCCGCTTTTTGACCGTGAAAGTCCGGTGGTGGTTGGTGGTGATTATATCACTACTGATTCTGGTACTGGGTTGGTGCATACTGCTCCTGGTCATGGTCAAGAAGATTACATTGTGGGTCAGCGTTATGGTTTGCCGATTCTCGCCCCTGTGGATGATAATGGTAATTTCACGGATGAAGCTGGTAAGTTTGCTGGCTTGAATGTTTTGGGCGATGGTAATCAAGCGATTATTGATGCTTTGATGGAAGCGGGTTCTCTGTTGAAAGAGGAAGCATACTCTCATAAATATCCTTATGATTGGAGAACCAAGAAACCGACGATTTTCCGCGCTACTGAACAATGGTTTGCTTCTGTGGCAGGATTTAGGGAGGAAGCTTTAAAGGCGATCGCATCTGTGCGTTGGATTCCCGCCCAAGGTGAAAACCGCATTACACCGATGGTTGCGGAACGTTCTGACTGGTGTATCTCTCGTCAGCGTTCTTGGGGTGTTCCCATTCCTGTGTTCTATGATGAGGAAACTGGGGAAGCGTTGCTGAATGCAGATACCATTAACCATGTTCAAGCTATCATTGCAGAAAAGGGTTCTGACGCTTGGTGGGAGTTGTCGGTTGAGGAGTTGTTACCCGAACCTTATCGCAGTAATGGGCGTAATTACCGCCGGGGTACAGATACGATGGATGTGTGGTTTGATTCTGGTTCATCTTGGGCAGCTGTGGCGAAGCAAAGACCAGAATTAGGTTATCCTGTTGATATGTATTTGGAAGGTTCTGATCAACATCGGGGATGGTTTCAATCTTCGCTATTAACCAGTGTTGCGGTAAATGGAATTGCACCTTATAAAACGGTTTTAACTCATGGTTTTGTATTAGATGAAAATGGCCGAAAAATGAGTAAATCGGTAGGAAATGTGGTTGATCCACAGGTTATTATTAACGGTGGTAGTAATCAAAAACAACAACCTGCTTATGGTGCTGATGTTTTGCGTTTGTGGGTTTCTTCTGTAGATTATTCTGGTGATGTGCGTCTGGGAAGTAACATCATTAAACAATTAGCTGATGTGAGGAATAAAATCCGCAATACTGCACGGTTTTTGTTGGGTAGTTTACATGATTTTGATCCTCAAAAAGATGCGGTTGATTTTGATAAGTTACCTGATTTGGATCGGTATATGTTACACCGTATCCGTGAGGTATTTAATGAGGTGACAACTGCTTTTGATAGTTTCCAATTTTTCCGCTTTTTCCAAACTGTGCAGAATTTCTGTGTTGTTGATTTGTCTAATTTTTATTTAGACATTGCCAAGGATAGATTATATATCAGTGCTGCTGATAGTTTTCGTCGTCGCAGTTGTCAAACTGTTTTGCAGATTGCATTGGAAAATTTAGCTAGGGCGATCGCACCAGTTTTGTGTCATACTGCGGAAGATATTTGGCAATTTATCCCCTATCAAACTCCTTATAAATCAGTGTTTGAAGCTGGTTGGGTAAAGGTTAGTGATGAATGGGAAAATGCAGAATTAGCAGAATTTTGGGATACCCTGCGAACACTCCGCACTGATGTTAATAAGGTGATGGAACAAGCGCGGATCGAAAAAATGATTGGTTCATCTTTGGAATCAAAGGTGTTAGTAAATATTCCCCATCAACAGTTATGTGAAGCTATCAAAGGTTTCAATTCTGCAAAGGGTAATGGTGTGGATGAGTTGCGATATTTATTATTAGCATCTCAGGTAGAAATAGTAGATGAAGCTGCCAAAATTGCCGATGTGAAATACACCGCAACTACCGAAAATTGGACTATTGGGGTGGTAAATGCAGACGGTGAAAAATGCGATCGCTGTTGGAATTATTCTACTCATGTAGGAGAATCTGAAGAACATCCTTTACTGTGTGAACGTTGTGTTCCCGCATTAGCTGGGGAGTTTTAGTAAAACCGATAACCCGACTGGGAATTAATTCCCAGTCTCATAGCTGAAGTCATCTAAAGATAACTAAATAAATTAAAAGAAAATTTTTTAGTATAGTAAACCTTGGTTGACTTTAGCTATTAGGGAGGGTGTAAAAAATGCGATATTATAAATTAATAAAAATAATTAAAATTAATTGACAATCAATATTAATTTGATTATAATTATACAATAAATTATTAATAGTAATTAGTAAATATGAGCAAATTAATCTTAGAGATTCCTGATCAAATAACCGAAGAATTACGCATACCTCCTGATGAACGTCTTGATAGAGTAAAGATTGAATTAGCAATTAGACTTTATCAAAAAAGGATTCTTTCTTTTGGTAAAGCGCGTGAATTATCTGTTTAGCATTGCTAAACCCTTACCAAAGAGTCAGTTTTTCCGATTATACATAGTGTGAAGATCAAAACTATGAACACACAAACACCCGTAGTTACAGAAACCTTACCAATGGTGCTAAAAATGCAACCAGATATCATCATGACCGATGATCAATTTTTTGATTTCTGTAAATTAAACCGTGATTTTAGAATTGAACGTAACCAATTTGGAGATTTATTAATTATGTCACCTACCGGATCAGAAACAGATGAACGCAATTTTAATTTAATTGTGCAATTAGGTATTTGGACAAAAAAAGATGGTACAGGAGTAGGTTTTGGTTCTAGTGGTGGTTTTACCTTACCTAATGGTGCTGTACGTTCTCCTGATGCAGCATGGATCAAAAAGGAAAAATGGGAAGCAATACCCACAGAACAAAGAAAGAAATTTGCGCCAATTTGTCCTGATTTCGTAGTAGAGTTGCGTTCCGAAACTGATAACTTAAAAACACTACAAGAAAAGATGGAAGAATATATAGAAAATGGTGTGAAATTAGCTTGGTTAATTGATAGAAAACAACAAAAAGTATATATTTATCGTCCTAGTCAACCTGTGGAAGAATTAGACCATCCTCAAACATTAAATGGTGAAGATATTTTACCTGGATTTATTTTAGATTTAAGAGAAATATGGTAATTTTTAATAAAATAACCGCAGATCCCCGACTTCTTTTTTAATCTTGTAAATAAATGATAAATTGATGTCAGAAGTCGGGGATCTATATGCACGAAAATTTTACAACTTCCGCAATAATTCCTCAGTTAACTGCATAAATGACTTCGCGCCAGCAGAACCCGGACTCATTAACGTTACCGGCATAAAACTATCAACAGCTTTGGCTACATTTACATCAACGGGAATTTGTGCCTGACAAATAGTTTCTACACCAAAATCTTCCACAACTCGGTGCATTACTTGTTTATAATATCTGCCAGTCAACAAGTTAGTATTGCACATACTAAAGACAATTCCTAACATTTTGATATTGATTTTTGCTTCATGTTCATGACTGTCTTTCAACTGAGCAATGCGTCTTTCTAATAATTGAATACCCACCACAGATAAAGGTTCTGGTTTAGCAGGTAAAAGATAAAAATCGCTAGTTGCTAAAGCACTACGAGTCATGAGATTATAACCAGGGGCGCAATCTAAAAGAATAAAATCATATTGATCACGCACTGGTTTTAAAATGTCTCTAATTAGCACTCTTTCAAAACGATTCCAAATAGTCTCAAAATCTTGTTCACCCAAAGCTAAAGCTTGATTATGCAGCATTTCTGAAACGACAAATTCATCATATAAGTCGATATCTCCAGGCAATAAATCTAATCCCGGCAGCTTACATAATTCACCTTGAATGATATCCTGAATCTTGTATTCAGCATTGGGATATGGGTTAATAACTTCATCTATCAAATATCTAAAAGTCTTTCTTTGTTTGCGACGTTTAGCAAACTCCACTGGCGACATTAAACTGAGGGTAGCACTAATTTGACTATCTAAATCGAGAACCAATACCTTTTTCCCGTGATTTTTTGCTAAACAAGTGGCTAAATTAACAGTAACCGTAGTTTTACCCACTCCACCTTTCATGTTTGCAGTTGCAATTACATATCCCATTTTTATTTCCTCTGCTGACGCATTCCCATTAATGTAGCGTACATATTATCTAATAGATTTTCACTTTTTCTACTTAGATCCCCGACTTCTGGAAAAAGTCGAGTATTTAGTTAAGAGAGTTTCATATTTTTTACTAATAAACTTTGTAAACGATGTAACTGAGAACCAACTTGATAAAGTAAATCACCTTTACCTAATAGATATGCTGCTGCTGTTTGTGTTCCACCAAGAACAATTTTAGAATCAGCTTCGCTAGAGGTTCTTAAAGCAATTCTTCCCGGTAAATTTGAGCGAATAATAGGGGTGACTATCCCCGCTTCTGGACGTTGGGTAGCAATAATTAAATGTATTCCTGCTGCTCTTGCCATTGCACCTAAACGTTTGATACTTTGTTCTAATGCAGTACGAATTTCTTTTTCTGCCATAAAATCGGCATATTCATCAAAAATACATACTATCCGGGGTAAAGGTGAGGCAGATTTTTGATTATAAACGGTTAAATCTGCACATTTAGCTTTTTCAAATTTTTGATAGCGAGATTCCATTTCTATCAATAATTCTTCCATTAATTCGATCGCGCGATCGCTATCTTTAACTACTGGTGAATATAACCAGGGAATTTGTTCAAACTCTGGAAATGTTACTCTTTTCGGATCAACTAAGGCAATTTTCAGATGTTGGGGAGAATAACGGTATAGTAAACTGAGAAGTAAGGATCTTAAAAATTCACTTTTACCGCTTCCTGTTGTTCCTCCTACTAAAAAATGGCAAGTATTCGGATCAGATAAATCAGCTTCCAATAAATTACCATCAATACCTATTCCCACCGCAATTTTAACAGGTGTATTTGCTGGTAAAAACTGCTTGGGAATATAATCCTCAAATTTAGCAATTTGTCTATCTTTGCGTGGTAAATCAACACTGACATAACCAGCTTGGGGAGCAATTAAAGGGGGATTTTCTAACCCTAATTGTACTTGTAAATCAGCAGATAATTTTAAAATTGAAGGCACTTTTACCCCTAAATGGGGTTTAATTTTCACCCGAATAAATGCTGGACTTACATCAGCACCATGATAATCTACATTAACCTTAAAGGATGCTAGAGTTGTAACTAAAGATTCTCCCATTTCATTAGCATTAATATTTGGTAAACTCTCCCTACTTTTTAAGTGAGGGGTATCAGATTCTCCAATTTCATCAGAGTTAATAATAGGTAAACTCTCCCCCCTTTTTAAGGGTTGGGGGGGATCAAATTCCCCAATAAAAAAACTTTGACACTTTTGTTGTTGAGGACAAATTTCACATAAATGGGGTTGAGTCGTTGCAGGTGGTGGGTTAGGGTTAGGAGACTCCCATTTTAACCATTTCTGCATTTGTAATAGTTTGTAGGGAATTAATTGATGAACTGTATTTTCTAATTGTTCCCAGGAATATTGATAATCTTTAAACTCAGGTAAAACACAATAAACCGCAGAATCTACCGATGTTTTTTTCTTTTGAAATAACATATAACTATACAGAGAAACCTGTGCTAACTGTGCTGCTGGATCTACAGGGTGATAGGTTTTAAACTCTATCATACACAGGCGTTTAACTTCAAAATTAAAAACTAAACAATCAAATTCACCTCTCACTAATTGTTGTGTACCATCAGGTAAATTAAAATAATATTCTAAAGTTCTTTCTTCCTGAATAAAAGTATTTTTAATTACCGTCTCAGCACTACAATAACGCCGATTAATAATTAATAATTCCGTGATTTTTTTAATTAGTCCTTGTATTCCCTGCCAAACTTGTAATAAAGTAGTTGCCTTACTATCATCTTGACTGATACTATTTTGTAAATAAGGGAAGAATTTAATTTGATAAAATATTTTTTGAATTTCTGAGGATATTTGTTCTAAATTTAATCTACTGACATCGGCGATTAATAAAGATTTAATTTGGGGATTAATCTTGATTAATTCTATCAGATCATCAGCTAATTTATGAAAAACATTACCAACACCGGAAATATAATTTTTAGGCAAGAATATTGCTTTATTATCAAAATGATGATTCAGATAAAATAAACGCGGACATTCAAACGCTACTCTAACTTTAGTCGGTGTTAAAGATGAATTTTCAGATTTATTATTTACCATATTAAAAATCTCATTAATAGCTTCAGGTTGAGATATTTGTAGTAAGCGACGGTGGACAGCAGCTAAATAAACTGTATCCATTGCTGCATAGTTTAACTGTTTTTGAGTAAGAGGACGTTTTCCCCAATCACTTGTTCCTTCTTCTGCATCTACATCATAAAATTGACAAAGTTCTACAGCTAAAGTTTTGAGTTTTAAATTACTAACTTGCAGTTTTTCACGGGTAATTTTTCTAGATAATTGGTATGTACAAATAATATTTTGGGCTAGTTTTCCCCCTAAATATTTAACATCAAATCCAGAGTTATGAAAAACCTTACTAATTTCTGATTTTACCATGATTTGATTGATAAAATAATTTACCAAATCAGGTTTATCTAAGACATCTAAAATTAAAGCAGACTCACCAGTTAAGTCTGTGGTATCAGCCAAAACTTGAATTAATGATAATCTAGGGTAAGGAGTATTCCAATCAGCAATTTCTGTATCTATCCATAGAGTTTTTGATCGGGATATTTGGTAAATTTGCTGATATATTTCGCCATCTTTTGTTAGGTAGTGCATTGGCTGATATATAGATTATATTTGAGGATTCCAAGAAATTAATTGGTCTTGTAATTTAGCTTTTGGGTTCATAATCTTAGTTTTATTTTCTTGACATAATAGGTCAATTAACATTTTAATGTCAGTTTCTTGAACATCAGCAAATTGACTAGATGTTTGGGAAATTAATGTAGGTAATCCCATAAATCCTTGAGTTTTGACGAGATTTAAAAGAAAATCTTTTACAGGTCTGTAATCTCTTCTAACTTTACCATTTGTATCTTTTTCTGTTGCAGCAACAAGACCTAAATCATGTAACAAAGTACATTTGTTATGCAAGATTTGAGATTCACGCACTAAAGATTCTAATCCTTGTACATTAATCGTTTTCCCACCAATGACTAATTCTTGAGATTTTGCAGAATTGACAAAACTTTGGTATGTTGCTAAATAATGAACTGCTGTTAGACTTGGTTTGATATGTTGGTGATGAGTGTGTGTAAAAAGTTCCCTATAAAGTTGATTTCCTGCAAGATTTGGTTTTCCTACATTTCCAGCACGGACTAAATAAAGAGTTTTACAGCTATTGTTATGAATTACATTTTTGCAAGCATTCATAACATGAAAAAAAGTAGTCATGTTAGAATCTTCTGTCCAGACTATTCCTACTCTTTCTTGTTTTTGAGACTGTTGATAACTCAAGGAATAAGTAGCATATTTTCCAGTTAAAAGTTTAGGCTTAATTCCCTGGATTTGTAAAGCTGATAAAGATTGTTGTAACATCTGAATTAAGTCAGATGATGATAACAGAGATAATTTTGTAATTTTACCCTGAATTTTCTTATATTCTTTTTGCCATAGTAATTCAAATTCTGCTTGAGTTGTTTCTGGATCACTTACAGATAAAGAAATAGTAATTATGGGATCAGGAGTGATTTTTTGTTGGGGTATGGTAACTTTTGTTTGTGCTACAGGTTCAGGTTTGATATGACCACTGATGATATCAATTTTATATTTTTGATATTCGTCACGTCCCAGAGTTAATGTATTTCTCGGTTTGGTTCTACCACCGGGGTAATTTGTTTCTAAAATTTGCCGAGTGAGAGGAAAAAGAGAGGATTCTGGTTGAGGATATGCTAATTGATGTAATGGTTTGAGATGATAAGCCCAAAGTGCTTCCGCTTGTTCTATAGTAATGTCTTTTAGCTGAATTGTTTTATGTATTCCGGCTTTGTCCGCTGGCAGTACCCGATCCCAATGGCGTTTTAAAGTATTTGTAATCACACTGATAATGACTAAGAAATTTTTTAAATTATCCCCATGAATTGTTGTATTAACATTAAAAAAAGGTTGGATATCCAAAAAACCTTCTGGTGATTGAGGCATAGTATCTAAATTATCAAAACATAAAACTATTGGTTGGGTTTGTGTGGAAATTCTGCCAAAATTAGCTAAAATATTTTTGGCTGCATCTTCTGTATCAATACAGTGTTTAACCTTTATTTCTTTCATTGATTCTTCACTTAAATCATCTCCTCGCAACCATTCACAAGCTATATCATATAATTCGGGATTTGCTAAATCGTGCAGCACACCAAAAAAGATATCTGGGTTATAAATACCTGCTGTTTTATAGGTATTCCTGAGATGTTTAATAAATTTTTGGCGATCACTTTGTAATGCTTCCCAAAAATTATCATTAAATATTCGTTTTTTGATATCACTTTTTGTAAAAGCTGATAAACTTTTTAGCCATAACATTAATTGTGATTCTTTCTCACCTTCAGGTATTTGAATTAAACTATCAACTGTATAGCGTAAAATATGCCGCCAAATATTACTACTATCAGCCCAGTTACAAAGAATATAAGCGAAAAAAGCTTTAGGGTTAAGAGTGCGTTTGAGACGACCTAATAAATAACTTTTACCTGCACCAGACTCACCAACTAATAAAACTGTACGACTACGATGATCTTTACCTACTAAATTTAGTAAATATTCTATCTCTGTGATTGCTTCTTTATGAATTGAATCAACCATTAATGTTGCGTCTTGTTGATCCGCCCAAAAATTAGTAGGCTTTAAATTGATAACATCAAAAGGGTTGACTTCACGTTTGATAATATCGTTAATGTTTGTCATTGCTAAATCTAAAAATCGGTGTGAGGAGGAATTAAGGAAAAAAGCAAATAATCAGAAAATAATCAGAAAATAATCAAACTATGTGGATGAATTGATAACTGTTAGTTGACGATGATAAAAAACAGTTGACCACCAATATTTTGAGGGATACCCGCATCAATTTGTTCTGGGGTATAAGCACTAACTTCTTGTAAAGAACTCAAATCAATTAGATCATTTCTTTGCAACCTATATAAAGCGTGATCTAATTCATCCCTTGATAAAGGTGGTTGTAACTTTTCTCGCAGATGAAAGATGGGTAAATAATTCTCTGTACCCAGTTCTCGATCTAATTTTTTAATAGTCTCTAAAACCTGTTCATCACTAGGTTTACTGATAGTTTCTATTTCCGAATTTTCACTGGTAGATAATAGGGAAACAACTGCTTGTGAATGACGTAAATTCTTCCGCAAAAACCGGATATAATTACCCAATAAGTCTAAACTTATAACAGGATTGTTACCTTGATTGGGGATAAATTCATCCTGCAAAAATTCCATCCCCCTTGGAGTTAACCACACTTCAGCTTTAAGTCTTTTCATCTTGATTTCTATTTCAATCAAACCCCTTCCAGTTAATACGTTTAATATCGTCTCTCGTTCATCTGACTTCAAACCAGAAACTTTAATTTCACTGGGGGCGATTTTTTTAGAACTTTTACCGATCTTTTCCAATACTTTCAGTTCTTTATCACTGATGGGTAATTGACTGGAATCTAATTTTAACAAAGCCTGTCCAGCATCCTTGATTTTTACTGTGGCAATCTCTTGGGAATAGTCTACCAGTTCTAGTGCTTTCAAATCTCGGCAAATTTTGTTTTTATCTTTTTTAAAAGAATCAAAAACACTGGAACTTAACCCAGCGCGGTAGTTGGGACATCCTAAAAGTTTTAATACAAATTTTAACTGGTTAGTATCCATGTGCTTAATGTTGCTGGCTGCGAACTATGACTAATCTAGGTTAAACAGAGAAAAATTGACACACTTTTATTATGTTAACTCTAATGTGTACCATTTTTCACTAAATCTTATGCAAATTTCTAGTCATTCCTTCCTGAATAAGCTATTGTTAGATTTGGTTGTGTAAAGATTAATCTACTCCCGGAGCGATCGCGGGTTAGAAGGACTTACTGTAAATAGTATCAACACACCACGACGAGCATTAAAAGCAAAATAACCCGCAGAATACATAAAAGCTATTAGTCAAATTTTTAAAGTTTCACAACTTAGATATCAACTCTCTCATAATGCCAGATAATTTATATAAACTTATAGAAACTAACTTTACTTGGGAAATTGCTAGAAAGCTTTATAAACAAATTTACTTATAATGTGAGTAATAAAAATAATTTAATTAGGACTTACGCAAGATTTGACTGAAAACCTGATTATTGTGTAGGGGTAATTCATGAATTACCCCTACTTTCTTTCCCGTTTGCGTAAGTCCTGTTAATAAAGCTGTTGTTTTCATTTAAAAAAGGAGTTAACACCAATGAGTAATTATATTCACTGTCCTCATAATAGCGTCAAACCTGTATCCAACGGAGAGCAAATAGCAGATTCCAACTTATGTGATTTTTGTTGGCATGAATACTGCTTTTGTTGGTCAGAATATTGCATGAGTGAATGGTATGAAATACAAACCCAGCATGATCAGCAAAATGGCAACAAAGTTCACAAAAAATCAGGCGATCGCCAATTTCAGTATCCCACAAATTCGCACAATCTATAGACAAATATAGTTATCAGTGGACGACTTACGCAACTGGCACATTGGTAGGGTACGTCAGATATCAACAATTTGGTTATTCGCATAAATTAAGCCTTATAATGCCAACTACAAGTAAACATAGAAAAGCTAAAAAATAAACGATTTTAATATAATTAACTTATTCATATATATATATATATATGAATAATAAAACATTAAAAACAATTACCACATGATTAATTAAGACTTAAAATATAATAAATTTTCATTTTTTAACACCTTAAAAAGGATATAAAAAAAGTTTCCCAAATTTAAAGTAATGGAATTTTTCACTCAATATCCATATAAAGGCGGGAATTAAAAGTGAACATACAACTATTTATCCAACGAGCAGAAGCATTACACCAGCATTTAGCAGATTTATACCAAACTGCTACCGTATTACCCTGGATTCCCTCTGATCTACTACCCCAAGCATTTAAAGAACTACATAGCACCTCAAAAATGTTGCAATTAGCAGTTGAGGAACTTTACCAGCAAAACGAAGAACTCATGCAAAATTGCACCTTGCTGGAAACACAACGCCAACATTACCAAGAATTATTTGAATTTGCACCAGCAGCTTATTTAGTAACTGATCAACAAGGTATTATCCAAGAAGCCAACCGATTAGCATCACAATTACTAAACATCGACCAAAATTTTCTAGTTGGAAAACCAATAACAAATTTCATTTCACAAGAACAACACTCCTACTTTTTCAGCACAATTAACCAGATATCTCCATCTGAGCAAATCCGAGAAATATTATTACGATTAAAGCCACGTCATGATGATTCATTTGATGCCTCTTTGAAAGTCAAATCTGTTGCCAATCAGCATGATAAACGGACGAAATTACACTGGTTAATACATAAAAGTGTTGCCTCTCAGCCAGTAGAATCAACAGATGTTAAACATTTGACTGACCTAATTGAAAATCGGCCTATACATAAACATTCCAAAGGAGAAATTATCACCCTCAATCCTGTATTAATTTGGTTAGTTCGTCAGGGTTTAGTTAAACTCAGTGCATTTAGTGAAACAGGTGCAGAAATAATCACAGGGTTAGCAAAACCAGGCATGATGTTTGGCTCTAGTATGACATCTCTACCCATTTACCAAGCCACAGCCATTGCAGATGTCGAATTAGTACCAATTTACCTCTCAGAAATTGCAGCTACACGCAACCTCAATGAAATCCTATTATCTAAAATTCAACAGCGATTACAACAAACACAATCTTTTTTATTTATTGCTGGTCAGCGAAAAGTACCAGCAAGATTACAGCATTTATTAGATCTTTTAAAACAGCAAATGGGAGAACCAGTACCTGAAGGAACACGCCTCTGTTTTCGCCTCACTCATGAAGATATTGCCAATATCTGTGGTACTACCAGAGTCACAATTACACGCTTACTGAGTCAGTTCCAACAACAAGGTCAAATTCAATTTGATCATAAAAAACATATCATCATAATTCATAATTCGCAATTACAATTTATGTAGGCTTGAACCTATTAAATACTGATTACGAATTACGAATTAGTAAAAATTTCCTCAATTTGAACTTGCTGCACAGCTAGTAAAGAATTGTGCCAACATTATGATCATGAGCGAGGCAAGAGGCAGGAGGCAGGAGGTAAATATTTCTCCCCAACTCCTCAACTTCCCCTGCCCCCTACAATGAGGAAAATAGGAAAAGGGGCGCTCCTCAACGCCCCATCTATGCAATCAAAATCCTCATTTCCACCGTCAGCCAAACAATTCAAGGTTTTGGCAATTTGGCAGACAAAATTTTTTAGTTACCGTTTTAATAGAAATATCAACAAAAAGAACAGGACAGTTAAAAATAGTTCCAAGGGAAGGATGGCAGCCAACCCTCAGAACTTACAGCCACTCGCCAGTTGTTGATGAAGCACTGTACAACACCCCTATATGTTGTAGCAGTCCCTTAACTTTTTAGTCGCTTCACTACAACTGGCTAAATATCTCACAGGAAACATATAACTCTTTTATCAGTTTTATCAGTTCATCCATTGTTTGGTTGAGCATTTTTTGATTTGGCATGAGCCGTCTAAAAAAAACATTGGTTAGTCATTAGCTATTAGTCGCGCAGCATTTGGGAAATGATTTTGTCAGCTTGCAATCTCTGATAAGTCAAGCGGAGCAAACTAGCAGTATCGAACAAACCACAAACATAGCAGGCAAAACCCAAAGCATCCAACAGCATCAAGCTACTAACCCCTTCTTTGGACAGGGATAATACAAACCCAGTCACCCCTGGCGCACTTGTATCTAGTGGCATTGTCGACAACAGGAAACGTATACAATCGGCTGAGACAATCGTGCCTTCTAATTCTTTGCTATCCGTCGCTAGACGAACAATACCAACCAAAATTTGATTTGGTGTCATTCCTTCTTCCATGAGAAGGACAAATAAAGATGCCAGACTATCTGGAGTGTGTTTATCGAGTTTGATATTCATCGTGCTTACATATTTACGTGTAACAATAAACTCAAAATTTTTTGTAGATCCGGAAAATTTAAGCCAATTTTTTTACTTTCTAGATGTGAAACAATCGTTACCGAGCCAACCGTAATTATTGAGTGAAGGCAAGTTAGTAATATATACCAACAGTCAGTAGAAACATTCCAACACAATATTTGTACAGCATTAAAACCTCTTGCTGTATAGCAGAATGAGTTACATTTTGTACTTAATTTACCAACAATATTTAGTATTCAGTAAATCATAAAGTTATTTGTGTAGGCTGGCTGTGGAGAACTGTTAGTTGTGGTAAAAATAATTTCAGAGTTAATGAGACAGAGCCAATCAAATCTCTCATCTAACAAACCCTACCATTTACCTAAATATCTCAAGAGAATTTCCGAAACCTCAGAAATTTCCTCTCTGCACCCTGCACTTTCTTACTTGACTAACACAGCAGATTAAAAGTTCCTGAAACTACAAAATCTACTGACAAATTGATGCACCATGACCATTAGACCACTAATCACGGTAGCAGTTTCCGAATCTTAAACCACAAGGCAACATCTTGGCTGTGATCTGAGTCATATCTGTTAGGTTAGGGAATAGGGAATAGGGAAAATTTCTGAGGTGGAATGTGCGTCAAAGGATTAAATTGTATTTCTAGCTGTGTGTTTTTTTCTGGTTGCAGTTTTTGCGTCATGTCACGTATTGTATAGTGCTTTGTCTCCCTTGCTCACTTTGAGCGTTTTTTTCTTTTTCCCCTACTTATTGAGCCGATACTTCCCAATCACCAATCACCAATTACCAAGTAACGATAAAATGGGAAAGTAGCTTGTTTTGCTTATTGGGTACTATCTAGATGCTATCTACACTGCGTGCCGACTTTCGCATCATTTTTGAACGTGATCCAGCAGCCCGGAATTGGTTAGAAGTCTTGTTTTGCTACCCTGGTTTACAGGCTTTAATCTTTCACAGGCTGGCTCACTGGTTGCGTGCTGTTGGTATTCCCTTTATTCCCCGTTTCATTTCTCATATTGCTCGGTTTTTAACGGGTATTGAAATTCACCCTGGTGCTGTTATTGGCAGAGGCGTATTTATTGACCACGGTATGGGCGTTGTCATTGGCGAAACCGCCATTATTGGAGACTACGCCCTCATTTATCAAGGCGTTACCCTGGGTGGTACAGGTAAAGAAAGCGGTAAACGTCACCCCACATTAGGTGAAAACGTCGTTGTTGGTGCAGGGGCAAAAGTTTTAGGAAATCTGCAAATAGGTAATAACGTCCGTATCGGTGCAGGTTCAGTAGTTTTAAGAGATGTTCCCTCTGATTGTACCGTTGTCGGGATTCCTGGACGTATTGTTTACCGTTCTGGAGTGAAAGTTTCACCATTGGAACACAACAACCTACCAGACTCAGAAGCTCAAGTAATTCGTACTTTATTAGATCGTATTGAAGCACTGGAAGAAAAAATAGAAACTCTGCAAAATCCCGTCAAAGTTCCGGTTTTAGTAGGTAAATACATTCAAGTAGATGAATTACCAAAAGAACATAATTTCTGTAATCTTCGAGATAAAACAATACAGGAATTTTTAGACGGTGCAGGGATTTAACTAATGTAATAATTCAGGAATCAGGAGTCAGGAGTCACAATATTTGTTTCTGGAAAATTTAAACAAATATACAAATCATGAATACAGAATCAATAACCAAATATCTCAAACAACAGAGAATCCTATTAAACATTATTTTGTTTTTTGTTACTGGTTCTGTATTTTATGGGTTACTCTTGCGCGTAGGTTTGATATTTCCACTTACAGAAATTCCCGAATTTAAGATGTGAATGAATTATATAAATTTGTCCAGAAAGGTACAATTGTTGAGATTATTCCTTAATTTCTAAGGATTAACTTCTTTAAAGTCCCATTCTTGATTTTCATTCAATTTATGAATAGTTCTATTTTGTGGTTCACCCCGCAATTCTAAATGGTCTACTTCTGTAGGTTCAAGTAATAATAAACAAAAGGTTTCTAATGGTTCTAAAAGGTTGGGTGCTGATGGTGTAAACGCTTCTGGTGTTCTTACTCTTTCTTTACCAGGAGTAGGCCAAGCAAATTGTAAACGTGCAGCATTACTTAATTCTTGCCACATTTTAATTCTCGCTGGTTGTAAATGTAGATGAGAATTAGCAGTAATTAGAATTAATTTTCCAGCAATACGAAATTGTTCTCTAGAGTTGGGGAAATACCAACAAATTTCTGCTGCTGGTTGTTGAGGTATTTGTTCAGCTTTTGCACTACGAAGATCGGTGATAAATTTAAGTTGGTTGGTATCTTCCAGAAAACCACGAAAAACGACAGTGCGGTTAGCAGGTAAACCATTTTCTCGCACTGTTGCAAGTTGTACATAACGGGAATAAACCAGACTGCGGTTTTTGTGTAAAGCGCGAGTTATTAAACTTCTCCAAGGTGCTAGGGACATTTTAAAAATTGTTACAAATTATACAAAATATTCTAGACCACAAAGTGGCAAATTTAGCAATCTTCCATACTACAACTACTTGGCGTTATATTCTTAGTTCGTAATTAAGTAACAAAACTAATTATGGTTCAAGAACTGGAACGTAAACGCCAGAATGCATCTTTTCCCGAAACTGCCCCAGCAGCCAATCCTGTACTTTTTAGAACTTACAGCCGTTGTACACCAGTAGGTTTAAGAGAATCCTGGGATGAGGTTTGCGATCGCACTAAGCGCAATTTATCTAGACACAACTTATCCCCAACTCAAGGAGATATGTAAATGAATAATGATGAAAAATCAGCCTTACTTGCTGAACTTGCCCAACTTGGCGACATTAAACACAACCCTGCAAAAATAGTGAGGATCGCAAAACAAGCAGATGGTAAAATCGTATTTCTAGAAGAAGGAAACACTGAAGCAGGACTCCAACATATACTAGAAAAACATTCCTTGGAGTTTGCAGAGCAGGGAATCACGCAAAATCAGATACCAGATATAGTTATTAAAGCAGTAACCGAGGGTAAAGCGATTCGATATCAAAATAAAAAACAAACTCGCACTATTTATGAAGTTAACTTTAATAGCAAAACTCACTACATCGCTGTTACCGTAAGCGATAATGGGTATATAGTGGGAGCTAACCCTAGAACTTCCCCATAAGTTGGTAAATTGATTATGGCAGAAAAAATCAAACTCATGGCTGATTATGGATGCTACCCATTATGGTGGGCTAGTTCTGATAAAGCTGGAGATATTGACCCAGAAACTATGCCATTAAGTGAAGAAACTATCAGCCGTTTGGCGAAATGGGCAGATATTTATGATGCAAAGTTGAATTGGGAAGATCCTAGTTCATCAGGTTTTTCAGATTTAAAAGCAGAAACAGCTTTTGAACAAGAAGGTATTAGTTTGTGGAAACAACTACAAAAAGAACTAGCACCTAACTATGAAGTTGTATATTTTAGTGAGCAATTACGTAAACTTGTAACAGATATCAATGAATTAGAATCTTTACTGCCTATAATTGCTTAGTAATAGATAATAACCTTTACTAACCCTGTCACATAGTCAGGGTTTTACGATAAAAATACAAAACTGTTACATATTATACAAAATATTTTAAATCACAAAGTGGTAAATTTAGCAACCTTCCATAATATAACGAGTTGGCGTTATAGTCTTAATCTGTTAGTCAGAAACAAAACCGAACTATGGTTCAAGAACTGCAACGTCAACGCCAGAGTGCATCTTTTCCCGAAACTGCCCCAGCAGCTAATCCTGTGTTTTTCAGAACTTACAGCCGTCGTACACCAGCAGGTTTAAGAGAATCCTGGGATGAGGTATGCGATCGCACTTTACAAGGTTTAGTTGAATTGGGCAAACTTACCCCCGAAGAAGCCGCCCTCTTAGATAAAATGCAACGCAACATGAAAGCCCTACCTAGTGGCCGCTGGTTGTGGGTTGGTGGCACAGAATGGTTAAAAAAATCTAAAAACTTTTCTGGTGCTTATAATTGTACTTCTACAAACTTAACTGATTGGAAAGCCTTTGGTTTGATGATGGACTTGGCCATGATGGGTTGTGGTACAGGTGCTATTATTGAACCTAAGTATATTAATCAACTGCCCCCTATCCGTAACCGTTTAAATGTCACCATTACAGGTGAAGTCGGTAACACACCTGTAGAACAACGTCGAGAATTTACAGAGGTAGTTGTTAAAGATAATACTGTAAATATTCACGTTGGCGACAGTCGGGAAGGTTGGGTACAGTCCTATCAAACCCTGTTAGAACTATCCACCGATGAACGCTTTACCGATGAAGTTCAGGTAATTGTAGATATTAGTGATGTACGTCAGTCCGGGGAAACCCTGAAAGGCTTTGGTGGTGTTGCTAACCCAGTAAAATTATCTGGTTTATATGAACGTTGCGCCTCTATCCTGAATAAAGCGATTGGTAGAAAGTTAACCTCTGTTGAGTGCTGTTTATTAATTGATGAAGCTGCTGTCAGTATAGTAGCTGGGAATATCCGTCGCTGTCTGCCTGATAATGCCTTAGTACATACAGAAGCAGGTCTAGTTCCCATTGCTAAAGTGAGAATAGGCGATCGCGTCCTCACTAGCAAAGGTTTCTATCCTGTTACTAACTTCTTCATTCAAGGAGAACAATCACTTTGTCGCATTCAAACCCAAGATGGTAGTTTTGAATGTACCGCAGATCATAAAGTTGCTGTATTGACCGATGTGTATGGCAATTACAAAATGGTCAAAGCTAAAGACTTGCAACCAGGCGATCGCCTAATATTCGTACCACAAGCCATCCCCGGAACAGCCACCGAACTACCAGAATTTCGCGGTAAAATCACAGGCAAAACCAAACCCATCACGATACCCGCTTTAACTCCCGATGTCGCTTACTTCATCGGTTATTTACACGGTGACGGTTCAGTTAGCAGTGATGGTTCAAGAGTCAGATTTAGGGTACATGAAGACAGTCCCCAAATTTTAGAACATTTAATTGCAGTTGGGCGAGAATTTGGTTTAGACACACATACCCTGATAACTCCTGAACAATGTCAAACCAAAGCCTACGAACTGCAATTTAATTCAGCAGCTTTAAATCAATATCTGGGATTATTCAAACAACCATCTCAACCCTTAAACGTCCCCGACTGTATTCTCTTAGGTAAAGCAGACATTCGCCAAGCTTACCTAGCCGGTCTTGCTGATGCTGATGGATGTCATTCTCAAGGCGTTTTGGTTGCTTCTGTTCAACAGCGATTTTTACAGCAAGTTCAAGCCCTGTACGCATCCTTGGGAATTACCACCCGTGTATGTAGTTCAATTCGTAAACGTACAGGCAAATGGGAAGGGGAATTAGTTACAGTTGGTGAAACAGCATATCAAGCAGTAGAAAACAGCTTTGAAAAATATTCCCTGCAATATTCCAGCCAAAAACGCCAAACACCCACATCATTTCAAGATCATGGTTTCCCAAAAACTATGGTACGTCCCATTATTAACTCCTATCAATATCACTGGAGTAATAACCAGGAACAAATGATAATCCCAACATTGAAAAAAAACCTTCCCGAAACCACCGACTTAGTACCAGTCAAAGTTTTAGGGGTTGATTTTGATGTACGGACTGCACCCACCTATGATATAGAAGTTGCCACCGTTCATGAATTTGTCTGTGAAGGTATTTTAGTTTCTAACAGTGCTGGCATGAGACAATTTGTTGCAGAAGATCAACAAGGCGCAACAGCAAAGGATAACCTCTGGCAACAAGACGTGGAAGGCAACTGGCACATAGATCCTGATCGTGATGCTTTACGTATGTCCAACCACACAAGAGTATTTCACCGCAAACCAACATTAGAGGAATCTATTGCCGCCGTACAAAAGCAATATTACAGTGGTGAAGGTGCAATTCAATGGGCTGGTGAAGCAGTAGCAAGAGCTAATATTGATATACTCAACACCCCAGAACTGAAAAAAGACTTCCTGCAAGCTTACGAACAAGGAAAAGCTAAAGCATGGATACAAGAACATCACCCAAATATTGATGATCAAGAATTAGAACATCGTTTAGGCAGATATGGCTTAAATCCCTGTCATGCAGGAGATACATTAGTATCTACAAATCAGGGATTAGTACCCATTAAAGAATTAGTAGGTAAACCATTTCAAGCCTTAATTGATTTGCGTGCTGTAGGGTTAGATGGAGTTAGATTAACAGATGCGATCGCCTTTCCCACAGGAGTACAAACAACCTATCTCATTACCCTAGCAAATGGCCAGCAAATGAGATGTACTGCTGACCATCAACACTTTACCAATCATGGATGGGTAGCAACCAAAGACTTAACACCTGATCATCATATCTACATCCAAAAAGGTGCAGGATATTTTGGAGAAGGTACGATCACTGTTGAACAAGCGCAAATGCTGGGATGGTGGTATGGAGATGGTTCAATCTATAAAGGTTATAAAGGATTAGACGCTGTATTCTACATCAATCAAAATGAGTACGAAACCGCTTTTCCTGTTTTGACTGCTGCTGTGGAATCTTTGACAGGTTATAGTCACAAGCCCAGCCTAGTTAAAGGTGTTTATACCTTCCATAGTGGCTCACCTTTCATGGATTCGTTTTTCAATAAACTAGGTGTAAAGTCTAAAGACTATTTACCAGATCAGTTTTTATCTCAATCACAAGAGGTAATTCTTGGTTTCTTACAGGGATTATTTTCCGCAGATGGTTGTGTCAATGTCAAAGGTAGAAATATCGAACTTCGTAACCGCTCACGACAATTACTGGCTCAAATTCAGATCATCCTACTTAATTTAGGAATTAAAAGCAGTCTCCTGATCAAAGAAAAACCAGGAAGTAGGGGAGTTCCATACACATTAAAAGATGGAACTGAGAAAGTCAGCCAAAATAGGGGTAGTTGGAGACTGATAATTTATTCAGGAGCGGAAGCAAGAAAATTTTGGCAATTAATAGGTTTTCCTCTCACACCTGATAAGCAAGAACGTCTAGCAACACTAGCTACTAAGGAGTCATCCAGAAAATATAGTGAAGCTATTATTAGTCAAAGGTTCAGTTCAAAAGTTAAAAGCATTGAAGAATTTGGTGAAGAACCAGTCTATGATCTTCATGTTCCCCTAACTCACTCTTTCATTGCCAATGGTTGTATCACACACAATTGTGGCGAAATCATAGGTGCTAATTTTCACTGTGTTAGTGGTGATACACTACTGATCACCAAAGATGGAATGCACAAAATTAAAGACGTTGTAGGATGCGATATTGAGATTTGGAATGGTAAAAACTGGAGTCAGGTTCAACCATTCAAAACTGGCAGTTCTCGCGTTCTCTATCGTGTGCGTTTTGCAGATGGTACATATTTAGATGCCACTGAGTATCACCGCTTCTTTGTTAAAGACAGATTCGGCAAAAATTACAAAGAAGTGCAAACAAAAGACCTAATGAATACAAGTAACTATGCTATCCACACAGAACCATTTACTATTGAGTACGAAGATGGATTAGATGTTGATGTCAACTATGCCTATACTTTAGGGGTAGCAGTAGGAGACGGTACAACAGATAAAAACCACAATGCCAAGGTGAGACTATACGAGCAAAAAGCCGTTTTATCTCTAGTAGGAAATAAATCTCCCATCAGAGAATATGACTACTTACCAGCATTTACAGACGTTACAGATTTAGGTTTTTCTGGAGAATTTCTTAAAAGCCTCAAAACTAACCCAGAAGCATTAAACGTCATAGCAAGTTGGAAACGTCAAGCCATTTTACATTTTATTGCTGGTTTAGCAGATACAGATGGTTCAAATACCAGCAGCAATGGTATTAGAATCTATATCTCTGACTATGACCGAGCTTACCGAGTGCAATTACTACTGACTAAATGCGGTATTCGTTCATCTCTTAACCTTTGCGCTCACAAAGGAGCAGTCACAAACTACGGTATCAGAAGCAGAGATTTATACTACTTACAAATAACTGACTGTGGCGAAATTCCTTGTCAGCGTTTGGATGTGAGCAAAGGTAAACCAGCCAAACATAAAGGTAAATGGCAAGTTGTGAAAAGTGTGGAACAACTACCAGGATTACATGATACCTACTGCTTTAATGAGCCGGAATATCATAAAGGTGTGTTTGGTAATACCTTAACTGGAAACTGTAACTTGGCAGAGGTACACTTAAATCAACTCGATCCCGACAACTACAAAGAACAAGAGGAAGCATTTAAAGCCAGTGCTTTATCTGTGGCCACATTATTAAACCATCACTTCCAAGAACCCCGCTATCAATATAGTCGGGAACTTGATCCCATTGTCGGTGTTTCCTTTACCGGTTTATTTGACTTCTTTGTTCATGCTTTTGGTGTGGACTGGTTGCGCTGGTGGGAACAAGGACGACCTGAAACTGAGGAAGGATTAATATTTAAACGTGGTGAGCAAAAATGCCTGAGCAAGTGGAGAGAAATAGTCCATAAAGCTGTTTGGGAATATTGCGACAAACACGGAATTAAACGCCCCAACCGTTGTACTACGGTGCAACCAGCAGGGACAAAATCTCTTTTAAGTGGTGCTTCTCCCGGTTGGCATCCTCCCAAAGCCCAAAGGTTTATCCGGCGGATCACTTTCCGTAAAAATGACCCAGTGGCATTGGCTTGTATAGATTATGGGTATAATGTCATACCTTCTCAATCGGATAAAGATGAAAACGGTAACTTGTTAAATGATCCGTTTGATCCTCGTTGTACAGAATGGTTGGTAGAAATACCCGTTGCTGTCTCTTGGGCAGATTTAACAGGAGCAGATGAAATTGATGTATCTAAGTTTTCTGTATTGGCGCAGTTAGATTTTGTCATGCAGGTGCAAAAATACTACACCACTCATAACACCTCAGCGACTTTAGAGTTACGTTCTGAGGAAGTTGAAACTTTGGGAACACGCATTTATGAAGCAATCCAAAAAGATGAAGGTTACATTTCTGCGGCTTTATTAGCGCGGTTTGATGACATTCAAACTTTCCCCCGTTTACCCTTTGAACCCATAGATAAAGAGACTTATGAGCGTTTATCTGCTGAGGTGAAAGCAAGACGGAAAACCGATGATTTTTGTGGTGCTTTGAGTCGTTATGATTTAGGGGAGATGCCAGAAGCAGGACCTAGCGGTTGTGACTCTGATAAATGTATGTTCCCTGAACAAGCGCCCACATAAGGAGATCAAGGAGTCAGGAGATCGAGGAGTTTGAGGAGTTAGGAAAAATAAGAATTTATCCTTCCACATTGCATTCTCACCGTGGAGACTGGAAACTAGAGAATTTTACTGTACTATCTTCTTCTTGAACTCCTGACTCCTGACTCCTTGATCTCCTAGCTCTTTTAATTTTTAATTTCAATCACATGGGTTGAACTTACCCATTCTCCTGTTTGGTTGTAAGTACGAATTAATCTTTGTCTTTCGTTGTCTCTCACTAACCAACCTGCTTCTACAAAAAGGGGTTTTCTTAGTTCTAGTTTTACGGGAACATTACTAGAAATTCCATCGGGTAATAATAAGATTTCTCTGATATTTCTCTCTTGTTCAAATATCAGTTTATTACCTGCTATCTTGGCTTTTGAACTAATATTTTGACCTGCAAATGAAAGTTGATGTTCTAAATATCCGTTGTCTATTTCTTTGATTTCTAAATAACTGGTATTTGTTTCTGAGGGTCTGAGGTCTGAATATACTGTGTGCGCTTGACCTTCCCATTTACCAATTAGTTGTTCTACTGTTAATGGTGCTCTTTCTTTGGCTTCTGTACCAGTTCTAAATTCTCTAATTAAGGTTAAATTACTAAAGTTTCCTTGTTTGTCATATAATTGCACTAAACGCGATCGCCTATTTTCATCTATAAAGCCATATTCTGCACCAAATTCTGTAAACGGTGCTAGTTGTAATGTACCTTTGGAAAATGCACCTGTGTTAAAAAATATGTTTTCTTTGGCTAAAGAACGGTATTCCTGTTGATAATCTTGAATGGGAGAACTATCATAATTATTACTATCAAAACGACGTAATCTAAACAGTACAGCTTGGTTATTATCAATGGCTTCTAAGTTTAAAATGCTAGGCGTAGATTTTAATATTTCTCCCTGGGGGGATATTTGAGTAAATGAACCCCTCCACTCACCTATATTTTTGATAAAGTTTTCCCAGTTGCTTGTCATAGCTTAATAAATTTCAATTCAATTAATTTGTTGTGGATTGAAAAAATCATAACTATTATACATCTTAATATTATTAAATTTGTTTATTGTCACTTATTAGCCAGGATCTGTTAAGATTGATGAAGAATTAATAATTTTTTTACGGCAATACTTGGAGAGTGTAATGTTTATTAGTGAATTGTCTCCTCTATTTAAAGAACTTGCCCAGCATCCAGTGTCATTTATGGGTGGGTTTGTTTCTGGTGTCCTCCGACTTAACCTAGCTGATGATCCTGTAAAAACTTGGCTAGATCAACATATTACTTCAGCCAACTTCCCCAAAACAGCCACTGAAGTCCAGAATGGCAAAGCCTCTGGTCCTCAACAAATTTCCATTGATTAATCAATTATAAACCGTTAACATTGAAATGTTAACGGTTTTTACTTGCTAAAATGTAATTAGATTACCGCAGCTTGTTAGCAATAAATTCTGTTAAATTATCCAATATATCAAAGCATATAATTTTATATTATAATTCTTTGTAAATTCTCATACTTTGGAAAATGTCATGATCAGTTATCATAATGAACAAATGGGTATGTTCAGTCTGGTGGCAGGTTGAGTAGTGGACTAGTATAATTGATGACTAATCTCCTACAATTTGTGTCATACATGAATCCAAGGCAACGGGAGCAATGCTTAAAATTTGCTGAGTTCCAGTTTCCATCTGAACTATCGCTTCTTGTTGAAAATTACGTGACTCATAATGACTATCTACGTTGGAAATCTCTCTTACCGCGCAACCGAAGCAGACTTAAGAGCCGTGTTTGCTGATTATGGCGAGGTCAAAAGAGTTGTTTTACCTACTGACCGCGAAACCGGAAGGATGCGCGGATTTGCTTTTGTTGACATGATCGAAGATGCACAAGAAGATGCTGCTATCACAGAATTGGATGGTGCAGAATGGATGGGTCGTCAACTAAGAGTGAATAAAGCAAAACCACGAGAGGATGATCGACGAGGTAGTTGGTCTAAAAAAGAATATTAATAATATAGAAGTTTTATCTTAGCAGATTGTTTCTATTTATGCAAGTAAGCGATCGCTAAAATCCAGCTAGAAACAATTGCCAATCACACAACGCTATATAATTATGCCCGACTAGAGATTCATTGGAGACAAATGTTAAGACTAGTCGGTTTTTTTATAGAAGATTCAGTGTTGATAATTCCCGCAAAAATTTCCGCATAAAGTCTCTGAAATTGTTTGATATTTGTGACAAATCCTAACATATTTTTAGCATTTGTGGAAAAGTGATTTTTTTATAGGTACTATATATATAGTCATCCTCAATGATTTCTCAACACTTTCTATTACCTCTTTCCTGTTTATTGCCCTCATGAGTCAGTATGGCTACTTCATGCAAGGTATAAAGACTCAAACTTTTGATGTTGCTACATTTATGTTGGCAAAATTCGGATGCTCCCAATATAAATGCTATCGGTAGCATTATTATATTGATCAATTTGAGGTCACTAAAATAGTTAATATATTTGAGATTTTAGTTTTAATAATTGTATTTATTTTTGTATTTTTCTTAAATAAATTTTCGCCAAATACAAATTAAATCTTCCAACTAAGTACAAATAACTCAAAACTATGGATATTCAAGAACTATTAACTAGGTATGCCAGAGGAGAAAGAAGCTTTAACGGTATTGCATTACCTTCCGCAAACCTACAAGGAGCTAACTTGGGTGGTATAGACTTTGGTAGAGCAGACCTCAGAGGTGCAAACCTCACCGCAGCATCTTTGAGTGGAGCAAATTTAAGTAAAGCAAATCTCAGAGGTGCAACACTAGAAAACGCACATTTATCGGAAGTGATTCTCTGTGGTGCTGATTTAACTCAAGCTATACTAACAAATGCCCATTTGAATGAATCAGACCTCAGTGGAGCTTTATTAAGTGGTGCAGATTTATGTGATGCTAATTTACATCAAGCATCAATCACAGCCGCCAACTTACAAGGTGCAAACTTAAGTGGTGCAAAAATGGGAGGTGTGCGGATGTGGAAAGCAGATTTACAAGGCGCAAATTTAACCGGTGCTGACTTAAGTGAAGCTAATCTGTGTGAGGTAAATTTGACCAGAGCTAATTTAAACGCCACAGATATGAGTGAAGCTTTTTTAACAGGTGCTATTATGCCCGATGGCAGTATTCATAGTTAATGAAGAGATAAGAGGCAGAATTTTGGATTTTGGATTGTTTTTGCAAATTCTAATCTAAAATCTAAAATCTAAAATTTTCTTTCCCTATTCCCTGCTCAAACCGATATGATAAGCTGTGACGCAGCTAAATTGTATAATCCTAATATTCTTAGCTCTTGTGGAACAGGCATACTTCGACTGCGCTCAGTACAAGTCTTGCCTGTTAAACTTATGCAAATTAAAGGCACAACAGCTTAACTATCTGTACAGAAAAACATGGGTGCAAAAATGTCAGAATTACAACAAAAACGGGTAGTAGTTATCGGTGCTGGTTGGGCGGGTTTAGGAGCAACCTATCATTTAGCTAAACAAGGTTATGATGTCACCCTTCTAGAAGCAGGACCATATCCAGGTGGACTGGTTGCAGGTTGGCAAACCTCAGCAGGAAAATCTGTAGAAGCAGGTATTCATGGCTTTTGGTATCCTTACAGAAATATATTTTCTCTCATCAATGAATTAGAAATAAACCCCTTTACAACTTGGACTCGTTCTGCTCAATATTCCCCCGCAGGTTTAGAAGTTGAATCACCAATTTTTCAAGATTTACCCAGACTACCCACACCATTAGGAACTTTTATTTATCCGCAATTTCAAAGATTACCATTAATTGATCGTTTGAGTGCCTTACCTTTACTTTATAGCTTAATTGATTTTGATAATTCTCATGATGCTTGGCAAAGATATGATTATATAACCGCCCGTGAATTATTCAAAACTTTTGGTGTTTCCGCCAGACTTTATAAAGAAGCATTTGAACCAATGTTATTAGTAGGTTTATTTGCCCCCGGTGAACAATGTTCAGCAGCAGCAACTTTAGGAATGTTATATTATTTTATCCTCGCTCACCAACCAGATTTTGATGTAGTTTGGTGTCGGGGAACAGTAGGCGAAAAAATCTTTCGTCCTTGGGTGCAGAAGATAGAAAAATTAGGCGCGAAAGTTTTAGCTAAACATCGAGTTACAGATGTAATTGTCGGTGGTAATAATCAGGTTAAAGGTGTAGTTTGTGGTGATCAAGTTTTTGATGCTGATGCCGTGATTTTTTCTGTAGGAATTACAGGCATGAAAAAAATTGTTGCTAATAGTCCTAGTTTACAAAATTATGCAGAATTTAGAAATATCAGCAATTTAGGAGCAATAGATGTATTAGCGACTCGGTTATGGTTTGACAGAAAAATCAATATTCCTCGTCCTTCTAATGCTTGTTTTGGATTTGATAATACAACCGGATGGACATTTTTTGATTTGAATGCTTTGCATGATGAATATAAAAATCAAACCGCAACAGTTGTAGAAGTTGACTTTTATCATGCCAATCAATTTTTACATTTAAGTGATGAAGAAATTGTCAAAATAGTTCAAGGATATTTAGCAACTTGTGTACCAGGATTTAAAGAAGGAAAAGTAATTGATAGTAGCGTCATTCGTTTAGCAAATGCAGTTACACATTTTTCACCTGGTAGTTATCAGAATATGTTACCAGCTAAAACCAGTTTAAATAATGTATTTATGAGTGGTGATTGGATTATTAACCGTCACGGTTCATGGTCACAGGAAAAAGCCTTTGTGACAGGTTTGGAAGCTGCAAATTTAGCAATTAATTATTTAGGAACAGGAAAAAAATCCCATATTTTACCAGTGGAAACAGACGAAAGTCATATACAGATGATGAGAAATATCAATCAAAATATCCGCTATCTTGGTAAATCAATTTTACCTGATTTTTGGTTGCCTTAATGCAAGTATTCAGCTATCAGTTATCAACTCAGTTATTTTATTATCTCGTTCCCAGTCTGGAGACTGGGAATGTTTTGATAGAGTCTTTCTAAATATCAATTATAGCTGTAGACAAGACAGTTAGGACATGAAATAAAACTAAAACCTAAACAATGAAAGGCTTTTAGCACTGTCACCTGTCACCTGTCACCTGTCACCTGCTATATCATCCTTGAATTGATTTTTGTATTTCCTCAACTTGCTCAATAGATAACTCTGTAACTTGAGCAATTTGTGGTAAACTCATACCAATTCTTAGTAAATTGATTGCTACATTCCTAGCATTTTCAGCTTTACCTTTAGCTCTACCTTCTTCTAGAATTTCTTGGTAAATTACAGACTCGCGCATAATTTCACTCCTGAAAATCTTGCTGATCACTTGTTTATCTAATACTAACCCTGCTAACACGCTACTAGCAGCAGCTATATTTCTTTGTAACCTTTGATCTGTAATGGTTTCAACAGCTTTTGCTACTTCGTTTAATACCATTGTAGGTTCTTTTGTCTGACTTAGCACCGCAAAGGGTAATAAACCGGGAAGATTCATAAATTTCTCAGTTGGTTGTTCCCAAAGTCGAATTACTTCAAATTCGTGGTATGTTTTACTGAGTCTAAAACTGTTTTGGTACACTAATTCTGAATCTGTTTTTCTCAGATATACCACTATTTGACGCATTTCTTTATCAGGAAAACGCCGATAACCTCTGATCCGGTAATCTGTCATTCTAAAAGGAATATCTTTATCTGGATCTGTTTGAAATTCACTGTGCAGAATTAATTGATTAGATTGTAGTAAAATTAATGAATCTGCTCTAATCGGTTCGTTTGATAATTCAGTAGGACTAAGTTTTGTGAGTTCTATGGGTGAACCAAGTAACCATGTCACTAAATCATCTTTGTAGTTTTCAGCAAGAAATTTGCAGATATTGTCATACATAAAGTAGGGTTATTTTATATTTATAATTATGATATGCTAATTTGGTAAATTTTCAGAAGCAGGATATCCAGGATTTAAGGAGACTTCAAAGCATGAGTGAAACTGCGGAAAAACTTAAAATCGAACTTTCTCAGCTTTCTGCTAAAGAACGTGCTGAAATTGCCTACTTTTTAATTCATTCTCTAGATGATCCTATAGATGATAATCTAGAAACTGCTTGGGATACTGAATTAACCCAAAGGTTAGAGGATATTCATCGTCAAACAGCTATTGGAGAACCATCATCTCAAGTTTTTTCTGAGTTAAGAGAAAAGTATTCGTGAAGTTTATTGTTATCCATACAGAAGCAAGAAAAGAGCTTGATGCTGCAATAGCATACTATGAAGCTCAAAAAGTAGGCTTAGGACTAGATTTATTGTCTGAAGTTGAAAAAGTCATACTGAAAATTCAACAAAATCCCAATTTAGGAACACCACACAAAATTGAAGGAATACGTCGTTATAATATTCAACGGTTTCCTTATCTGGTTTTTTATACAGAACTTGAAGAAGTTATTTGGGTAATTGCGATCGCACATGGTAAGCGCAAACCAAATTACTGGAAACAAAGAAACCTGGAAACTTAATCTATTACCATAAACTCAGTTGATTACTATTACTAAGATTATTCCAAGGTAAAGGCGGAACTTCTACACCATTTTCCTCTAATAATTGTTGAAAATAACGCGCATTATTAGGAGACATATCTTCTGTAGGACAATGAACAAATAAATAAACTTTAATTCCTTTTTTTAACCATTGTTTAATTTGCGTTACCCATTCATTCATAAATTGCTCATTCATAGATAAACGGGGATGAGAAATAAACCGAATTAAAGTAAAATTGGTAGTAACAGAAAATTGTACTGGTAATTGTGGTTTACGCCTTTCTGATGTTAATTGTGGATCATCTTCCCCAGAATAAACCGGACGAGTATCTAACAAAACGCTACCAACTCCCAACCTAGTTAATAACTCTGTCAAATTACTTAAATGAGGTTCTTTAAACCAGTCACCATGTCTCACCTCTAATGCTAAAGGTACGTCTTGACGTGGCCATGCTTCCAGGAATGTCTGCAAATCATCCAGTAACGCAGGTGAGTAAGTAGGTGGTAGTTGGGCAAACATAGGACCCAAACGCTTACCTAATGGTTGCATCCTCTCTAAAAATGCCAAAGCTTTAGGAATATGAGGTTGCAGTAATTTTTGATGGGTAATATCTCGCGGTAACTTTAAGCAAAACTCAAACCCCGGAGGTGTTTCTGTCACCCAACGGGTAACAGTTTCCGGGTTAGGAACAGCGTAAAAAGTGGTATTACCTTCTACCGTGGTAAAACGACGACTGTAAAGATGTAAAAAGTCCGTGGTGCGAGTTCCAGGGGGATAAAGTTCGCCCACCCAACCTTTATAAGCCCAAACTGCACAACCGATGAAAAATCTCACAAAACCAGTTCACAAAACCAAATAATATCTTATTTTCTTTAATTCTATAACTAGGTATGGGATTTAATGATGTTTGATGATGTTTGATGATTAATTTTTGCCACTACCTGCTAGGATTGTATCAAGATTCTATAATAATGAGTACCAAATAAATTGGTATATTTTTGGTAAACTTATGCCCAGAAAAGAACAAGGTTGGATAACATTCCAAACCTCAGAGGAAGAACGGAAGATTTTAGAAGAGTTCTGTCAGCATTCTCAGCGCACTAAAACTGAGATTTTGCGGGAACTGGTGCGGGGGTTAAATCAAAAACCTGCTGCATCTGCACCCACAATATCACAACCAACCCCCCAACAGAAAGTAGAAACCCAGAATGTTGAGATAGAAAATATTATTCCCAAGAAACCATTAAAAGTTAGTTCTCGTAATGTTTTAAAAGGAGTAGTTAAACGAGTCACTACGGGAACGGTTAACAGTGAAATAACTTTAGAAATTGTGCATAAAGTTGAATTAACTTCAATCATTACTAAAGTATCCGCAGAGGAATTAGGATTAGTTGAAGGTGCAGAAGCTTATGCTGTAATTAAGTCTAATGATATTGTGATTGCTAAGGATTAAATGTAAGCCTTCAGCAATCAGCTATCAGTAATCAGCTTAAACCTATAATGTGGGTAGGTTCTGCATGAAAACAATATCATTTTATTCTGTAGTTAGGGCTTTAGCCCTAATAATTTGGAGGACTAAAGTCCTCACTACAATATTATTTTACTCTGTCACCTTCACACCTTTCCAAAAGCCAATATAACCTTCTATATTTTTCGCTTTCTCTTTGGTGCTGGGATAGTACCAAGCTGCATCTTTGTTAACTTGTCCATCTACTTCAATGGTGTAGTAACTCGCAACTCCTTTCCAAGAACAAGTGGTGTGAGTATCACTGTCTTTGAAATATTGTTTGTTAATAGCGTCAGCAGGAAAGTAATGGTTTCCTTCTACGACTACGGTTTTATCGCTTTCGGCTAAAATAGCGCCATTCCAAGTTGCTTTCATAGTGAGGATTGAAAAAAAAGTTAACAATTCTTATTGTGACATTTTTAGGTAACTAGGGTTTGCTGAAAAAGTCGAAAAAAACCTTGAGGAAAATTGAGTGGGTAGTCAAGCAGAAATAAATATAAGTTTTTGTTGTCTAAACATCACCAAACCATCAATTTCACTAATGAACCAAGGGAAAAAAGACGTAATTCTGAAAAATTGACAAAAAAATCCCCAAAAAAGCCATGACGACATGAACAGATTCAGGATAATATCCAGTGAAATTTTTATAAGCTTCCACCTGTGATTTTAAGTCTCCTGATTCATTAAAATTATCCCAACTAATAAGGATTTTTACCTATTTTACCCTTTTTTCTTGCACTTTGTTTCTCTTTTCTGACCCTGAAAATATTGATTTATCCAGGTTTTGCCTTTCTTCAGCAACCCCTAAGTAAAGCATTTACCTATTCTCAATCAAAATGATTTTATTAACACTCCTTTATTAACAGAAACAGGTCAAGATTTCATGGTAAAGGTGTTAAGGAAAGCACCATAACCAGTTACTTTGATGCTAAAAAGACCTTTAACAACTGTAGCGATCGCATTAGAAAAAGCACCAGAAATTGAAAAGAAAATTGCAAAAATAGTTTGGATGGGGGGAGCATTAAATGTTCCCGGAAATGTCGAAAAAGGAATAGAACCAATACAAGATGGTTCAGCAGAATGGAATGTGTATTGGGATGCGGTTTCTGCTGCAAAAGTTTGGGAAACGCAAATTGAAATTATGATGTGTCCTTTAGATTTAACCAACCAAGTTCCGGTAACATCAGATTTAGTACAGAAATATCCCCGATTTCTGATATAAATTTTATCATGCAAGGAATAATTAAAAATAGAAGTCGGGGATCGGGTTGTTGATTACTCTGTTAATTTACCTTTCAATCTACGAATTTCTTTCAGTTGTTCAAAGTCTTTGTTTTTTATGCCACCATCATATTTCCAAGCATATCCTTCGGCAACCATCAGATCATTAAGACATACATCGTCAACGTATAACCTCCCCAGTATTCTCCCATATTTTTCTGTGCTGTTTGGAAGTTTTGTTTTAACAAGAATTTGATGTTTATTGTCTAGTTGTTTTTTTAGCCATTCTTTAGCTTCAAGACCAAGTTTTTTTTCATCAGTATTGGTTGTTCTGCTTTCTGGGGTATCAATACCATCAAGACGAATGCGCTTAGTCAGGGAGATATCAAAACCAAGGTCAATATCAGCATCAATAGTGTCGCCATCTACGATTTTTTGAACTGATTTGATTCTATAAATGTATGGATCTCTGTCTGTCATTGCTAAGGTAATCCTAAGTTGGTTGAGGTTTCGATTAATTACAGCAGGAGTCAGCAGTCAAGAGTAGAGACATTTCCTGCAATGTCTCTACTTGCTGTATGGGTTTGAATTTAGATTCTGTATCTTATTGATCTGGAATCTACTCTATTTTTATTCCCTATGGAGGAAGCGATCACTTTATTTTAAGTTCTTTTCCCCTCTGGTGTCTAGAGTTATTTTGTGAAGGTTAATAACAAAACTTAGGAAACTGACACAAGAGATATCTGGTGAAAATTATCTAGTGACAATTAATGAATTGTCCTGACAATAGTTTCATACAATAGTTTCAGGTTAGACAGTTAATTACCACCAGATATCTATTTACCTTACAGTATTTATATTGTTTGACCTAACTGACAATTATTATTATTTAAATTTCTTTATAAATCAAATATAGATAATATTCAGATACCGAATTTCTTCAAACAATCCGGGATCTAATAAATTATAATCTTGTTTATTTAGTGTATTATGGTTGATAAGTATAAGTTGCTAAAATGAAAACACAAATCAACCTATTCACAGTCAACAAAAGATTCCCCTTAACAATAAGTAGAGGAACAACAGCACAAACGACAAATATCAGCGTCAAAATCATCGAAAACGACATCGAAGGATGGGGAGAAGCATCACCATTTGGTGTGGGTAATCACCGTCAAACCACCGAAATGATAACAGATGCCTTGCAAAAAATCGCCCCTGTGTTAGAATCATACAACCCTTGGCAACGTCAGGAAATTGAAGCAGTTTTAACACAGTATCAAATTCCTTCCGCAGCCAGAGCAGCAATAGATATGGCGTTGTATGATTGGATGGGGAAAAGTGTAAATTTACCATTGTGGAAAATGTGGGGACTAAATATCAAGAATATAGTACCCACATCCGTAACCATAGGTATTAACTCCCCAGAAGGTGCAGCAACCAGAACCAAAGACTGGTTAGAATATATGGATGTACAATTATTAAAAGTGAAATTAGGAACAAAAGAGGGAATAGAAGCAGACAGAAAAATGCTCTTAGCAGTGAAAGAAACAGCACCAGAAATAGATTTATTTGTAGATGCTAACGGAGGTTGGAGTTTAGCAGATGCAATTTCTATGTCTCTGTGGTTAGCAGATTTAGGAATAAAATATATAGAACAGCCATTACCACGAGGTGAAGAAAATAAATTAGCCACCCTGAAAGAACATTCACCTTTACCCATATTTGTGGATGAAAGTTGCTTTACCAGTGTGGATATTCCCCCATTAGCAGATTATGTAGATGGAATTAATATTAAACTTATGAAATCTGGGGGTTTAAGTGAAGCATGGAGAATGGTAAATACAGCCAAAGCACATAATTTACAAGTGATGTTTGGCTGTTATTCTGATAGTTCATTAGCGAATACAGCAGCTTCCCAACTTGCACCATTAGCTGATTATTTAGACTTAGATAGTCATTTAAATTTAATAGATGATCCTTTTGTGGGTGCGTCAGTTGAAAAAGGACGAATTTTACCTAATAATTTACCAGGTTTAGGAGTACAATACAGTGCGTTTGCCACTTAATAAAAAGATAGCAATTTTATTGCATGAAGGACTGAGTGGAACTCAGGGAAAAACTGGTTTATCAATTTTACGCTATAGTGAATCACCGATAGTTGCAGTGATAGATCGGGAATGTGTAGGTAAATCTTTAGCAGAGTTAACAGGGATAAAACGTGATGTTCCTGTTGTGGGTTCAGTGAGTGCAGCTTTACAGTATCAACCGGAAGTTTTAGTTATTGGTATTGCTCCCAAAGGTGGAATAATTCCTGATCATTATTGGCCGGATATCAAAGATGCACTCAAAGGGGGAATGTCTTTGGTGAATGGGTTACACACTCCCCTGGGAAATATACCGGATTTAAACGCACTTTTAAAACCAGGTCAGTTAATTTGGGATGTGCGGAAAGAACCTGCTAACTTAGAAATAGCTTCCGGGTTAGCGCGGACTCTTCCCTGTCGTCGAGTCTTGACGGTGGGTACGGATATGGCTATCGGTAAAATGTCCACCAGTTTAGAATTACATCGTTCAGCAAAATTACGGAGTTGGCGTTCTAAATTTTTAGCTACTGGTCAAACTGGGTTAATGTTAGAAGGTGACGGTGTAGCTTTGGATGCGGTGCGGGTGGACTTTGCTGCGGGTGCAGTGGAACAGTTAGTGATGCGGTTTGGTAAACATTACGATATTTTGCAGATTGAAGGACAGGGTTCTTTATTACATCCTGGTTCGACTGCAACTTTACCTTTAATTCGCGGTTCGCAACCGACACATTTAATTTTAGTGCATCGAGCCGGACAAACTCACAATCATAATAATCCTCATGTTCCGATTCCTCCTTTACCGGAGGTAATTAAAATGTATGAAATTGTTGCTAGTGGTGCGGGTGCTTTTGCGAAAGTTCCGGTAGCTGGGATAGCTTTAAATACTAGAGATTTAGATGAAGTTGCTGCTAAAGATGCGATCGCTCAAATTACAGATCAAACAAGTTTACCTTGTACAGATCCGGTGCGGTTTGGTGGTGGTTTGTTGTTAGATGCAGTGATGGGAAGTTAGTTTAGAGATAATTATGAGGTGATTTAGATCCCCGACTTCTATAATCATTGATCCCTGAATAGGATCGTATTTAACAGAAGGCGGGGATATGAATATTTATTTGTCTGAATCAGGATATCCAGGATTTCAGGATTTACAGGATGAAACTTTCTCTTTCAAATTTGAACTGTTTTGGTGTACAAGCTGTTGTTACTTGGGTCATACTTTATAACTGTTGAAATGCTTTCTAAATATAGATTTTCTCAGTTTTTGACCCTTTTTTCTTTTTCTTTGTGAGAAATCCGGGTTAAAGAGGTGCAACTTCCTGGAAGGAAAGTTAGATGTAATAGAAAATGGTTTTTCAGTATTTGACGACTGTTCAATTATTGGATATTCACTATATATTTTTCCATTTTTAGTATTATAAACTACTATTTTTTGTGCGTTAGCTATAATGTACTTTGTTCCTGTCAAGTATGTTATATCTTTAACATTGGTATGTGCTTTGTAGATGTCGGACGTAAAACGATTAACGAAATTGTCTCCAGTAAACAAGCTATGAAAGTCGCTTTTTTCGTCTACAAATGGTGGAATAAATTTACAAACTATAGCCACGCCTAAAATATTATTAGAGATAAGTTTTCTTGCTTCATTTCTACCTAATGAAAATGATAATATTTCCTCGCGCCTACTATTTATATTTCCTATTAATAACTTGTATTCTTCAGTTAAAATATTTTTAAGAATACCTCTTCCAGCTTGAAAATATTGAGTAGTAGAAGTGCTTTCAACTTCTAATGCTAAAAAATCTTGGTATTTATTACTCAGGGAAATTCCAGGTTCAATTCTTATGGTTACTATTTCTTTATCTGCATCATAGCTCACTTTGTAGCCACCGTTGCCTGTGGATTTTTTGTTAATCTTAATATTGTAAGCGTTATTTATATTAATACCTTTAGATTTTAACTGACCATAAAAAAAAGTATAAGCTTGCTGTAATCTTTTATTATACTCATCGGTAGTTTCAAATTCGTCTTTTTTAACCTTTGCAACAATAGGTAAGGTCTGTGAAAACGAATTAAAAATATATTTATGATTACTCACTGAGTAATTTTGTGTTTGAACTAATTTATTGTTCAATTGAATTTCGATAGGATTTTTGGCTTGTGATATTTCCTTATTTACCAAAAAGTGTAATGCTATAAGCATAATTCCACTGGCTACGCTAATTATGTTTAGACTTGGGAACATGGTTGATTGTATTTAATAATGCAGTTATTGGCATAATACACCCAAACCCGGATTTCTCACAAAGAAAAATAAAAAAAGGGTCAAAAACTGAGAAAATGTATCGCAATAAGCTCCCATTTTATCAGCAAGGTCTGAGGGCTATGATGCTTATCCAACAACAACCTCTTTAGCTTCTTTGTCGCCCCCTCAACTTTACAGCACATTCCATCTACATGAGGTACGCTATAAGCAGGCAAGATGCCTGCGCTACAAGGGCTTTATTATTAATAATCTGTACCTCAGAATAACGGAAACTCAGGGGAAACGCATCTTATCAATAAGGGCGATTCAATCTCAATAACGACCAAAATATTCGCATTAACGACCACTTATTGACAATATTTTAGTCCATCACCATGATCCTGAAAAAATCAATCAAACGATAAATAGGGATTTATTGGTCTATACATTAAAACGGTATTTTGTCAATAAGATTTAGATGCGTTTCCCCTGAACGGAAACTGCTGTATATTTTTTATATCACTCGTTCCCATTCTCCAGACTGGGAATGCAAACCTAGAGGTTCTACCTCTCTAAAACCTAAATTCTCAAACCATAGGAATTAAGAGAAGTTTTCTTACCAAATATCCAATCTAATTGTTTTGGTAATAATGCTGCTAAATTATAATTATTGACTATTGTTTTTCTTGCTGCTGTACGAATAACTTTCATATCTTGGGGATTATCCAAAGCTAAATTTACCTTTTCGGCAATTTGTGCAGGAGAAAAGAAATCTGCTAAAAGTCCATTTTTACCATCTTCAATGATCTCTACAACTGGGGGAGTATTGGAAGCTATGAGTAAACATCCTACAGACATTGCTTCTAACATTGACCAGGATAAAACAAAAGGACGGGTTAAGTAAATATGGGCTGAGGAAGCTTGTAAAAGTTGTAGATATTCATGGGTAGGCAGTCTACCTGTAAAATGTAATCTGGATAAATCTAAATCTAGACTTTCTAACATTAACTGTTTATAGGTTTTCCCATCAGCAAGATGTTTACTATAAAATACTTTATCTTCGCCATCAACTACAATATGACAATTTGGGCGCTGTTGTTGAATTAATGCTACTGCTTCCATAAACTGAGGAAAACCCCGATAAGGTTCTAAACCTCTTGCTGAATAGGTAACTAATTCTGTGACGTGGGAAAGATCCAAATTGATGCTAGGTAAAAATAATTTAGTATCTGGTTGAGGAATAAAGTAATTAGTATCAATACCATCGTGACAAACAGTGATTTTATGATGATATTCTTGGGGAAATTGTTGACGCTGCCAGTTAGTAGGAGAAAGTCCGCGATCGCAATGGTATAAATCGAGTAAAATTGGTGAATTTTTTACCCTAATACGACATATATCATCTGCACTTAATGGATCACAAGGATCAAAACCCGCATCTGAACCGCGACTATGATAAAACCATTCAAAGAAACATAATAATTCTGCTTGGGGAAAAACTTCTTTTATAAATAAAGTTAGTCCCCAACCAGAATGACCATAAATGATATCTGGAATAAAACCTTGATTTTTTAATCGTTCTGCCATCCGATATACTGCTTGTCCGGTGAGAACTGCGTTTTCTAAATTGCGAATATAATGATGTGTTTGACTTGCTACTGTGCGGGAAGGTTGATAAATTACTTTCTGTACACCTGGTATATTTCCTTGTTGATTATTTGTGGCAAATACCACTTGATAATTCTGATCTTGTCCTAAAGTTTTAACTAAGTAGCGAAATTGTCCGGGAAAATTGGGATGTAAAAATAAAATACTTTTCATATTTCCAGTAGCATTTTTCATACAATTTGAATATGCTTGTTTTAGCCATACAATTATGATTTCCAAAAATATTTTATTTTAGATTTTTTAATATGGAGTTTCTGAGGCGTTTTTTGAGGATATTTAAATCATATTTTCATAATTCGATTACAAGTTCTTTATTAACAGACAGGAAGCATGGCAAGTATGGGTGGTAGGGGTAGCATGGGAGTCACCCATCACCCATCACCCATCACCATTTATCTAACTTCTTTCAAACTATCAACTTGCTTAGTAAACATCTCCGTAAACAAACTCATCACACTCCGTTCCTCACGCACCTTAATATTAGCAGTAATAGACATCCCAGACTGTAAAGGAATGTTTCTACCATGAGCATTAATCGTCTGACTATCTAAACTCACTCTCGCTGGAAATCTATAGTATTGATAAGTCTGATCAGGAGGTAAAGCATCCGATCCGATATTAATGACTTTACCTTTAATATCTCCAAACTCACTAAACGGAAAAGAATCAACTCTCACATCTACATTCATTCCTTCCCGCACAAAACCAATATCTTGATTGGTGATAAATACCTCTGCTACATATTTATCATTAGGTACAATCTGTAATAATTTCTGCGTCGGATTAGCTACAAAACCAGGATTTTTTGCTTGCATATCAAATACTATCCCACTTACAGGAGCGCGAAGTTCTTGATATTTGACATTTAACTGCGTCTGGGAAATTCTACTATTAATATCTGCTAATCTTTGCTCATTTTCCAGAACTATCCTCATAAATTGGCTGTCAATTTCCGCAATCCGCTTTTTGTTATTAGCTATCTGATCTAAAACATTTTTATCTGTCACCGCTACAGTATTTGTTACTTCCTCCTGTCCTCTTTGAATATCAAACTCTAGACGTTTTTCTTCTTCCCTTAATTGCTCTATTTCTGCCCTCAGAGTCTGTACTTGTTGTTGCTGATTCAGATATTGTAATTGAGAAATTCCGCCTTCTTCTGCTAGGATTTTGATTTTATCTAAAATCCGCTGTTGAATCGCTAAACTATTTTGAGTATCTTTGAGTTTGACTTTAGTTTGCGATAGTTGCTTTCTGATTTTTTCAACTTCTAATTGTGCTGCATTAGACCGAGATTCTAATTCTTTTCTGGCAGCTAGGAGGCGTTGTTGTTCATCAATTCCACCACTTATTCCTGGTGTAGAATTTCTTAATTGAGAACGCAATAAATCATTGTCAGCGACTAATGAGGCTCGACTTTTAAGGAGAAAAGCTGTTTCTGGTGGCAAGTTACTGCTTAAAAAATTCAATTCTGATGTGATACCGTTACTTACACTCATCAAGCGACGATAAATATTGTTTTCTTTGATTAAAGCAGCGCGAATCTTGTTTAAGGAATTTAACTCAGCTAAGGTGGCCACAGATTCAAATGTTAAGAGCAAGTCTCCTGTTTTTACTTCTTGTCCATCTTTTACATAAACAGATTTGACAACACCACTAATAGGAGCTTGTACTTCTTTTACTGTTCCCTCTGGTTTTAATTGACCGGTCGCGGGAACTACTTGTTCAATTTTGGCATAATAAGCCCAACCCACTCCAAAACAAGCTACAACCATCAGAGTGATCATGATTGTACGTGACCAAACTGGTGATTGACGTAAAATTATAGATTGATCAAAACTATCTTGATAAGCTACACGAGTCAAAGAGTCTGTTCTAGCTTTCTTGGCAGGTGTCAGCAACTGTACACTACTTTGTTTTTTGCCGTTGCCGTTACCGTTACCGTTACCGTTGATATGATTGCCATTATGTTGAGTCATAACAATTTTGGATTTTGGATTTTAGATTTTAGAGTCAGGAGTTATTAATTTTGGATTTTGGATTTTGGATTTTGGATTGTTTTTCTTAACTCCAAATGTAAAATCTAAAATCTAAAATTTTCTTCCCCTATTTCCACTGATAACTGACAACTGATAACTGATAACTGATTACAAATTAACTTCTTGTTGTTGATATAGGTAGAAATAATGACCTTTAGCAGTCATTAATTCTTGATGATTACCTTGTTCTATTACCCTACCGCCATCCATAACAACGATGGTATCTGCATTACTAACAGTATTGAGACGGTGAGTAATAAAGAAGACTGTTTTACCTTGAAAAGCTCTAGCTAAATTCAGACATATTTGTCTTTCCGTGGGATAATCTAAGGCGCTGGTAGCTTCGTCCAAAACTAATAATTTCGGTTTTTGTAAAATGGAACGAGCGATCGCTATCCTCTGTCTTTGTCCTCCTGAAAGATTAGAACCTTTTTCCCCTACTCTGGTGTTATACCCATTGGGTAAATTCATGATAAATTCATGGGCAACTGCTATCCTGGCCGCTTCGATAATTTCTTCTGTGGTGGCTTCAGGATTAGTCAATGCAATATTTTCTTCCACAGTACCATCAAACAAAAGCGGATCTTGAGGCACAACCCCAATTTGTCGCCTTACTGAATAAAGTTCTACTTTGCTGATGTCGTAACCATCAATCAAAATTCTGCCAGACTCAACGTTATAAAGTCTCAGCAGTAATTTCATCATTGTGCTTTTACCTGAACCACTTTGTCCGACAATACCGACAAATGTACCAGAAGGAAAATCAAGACTCACATTGTTGAGTTGTAGTGGTCCACTGGGAGCAAAGCTGAAGGAAACATTTTCATATTTGACAGCACCCATGATCCCAGGTAAGGGAATATTATCTTTGTCCGTTTCTGCTTCTTGGGGTGTATCCACAATATCACTTAATCGCTCTAAAGATAAACCCGTTTCTTGGAAGTTTTGCCAAAGTTGTGCTAACCGCAAAATAGGACTAGTCACATAACTGGAGATAATTCTAAAGGCGATTAATTCCCCTAATGTTAATTCTCCTTTTAATACTAAATAAGCTCCTACCCACAAAACTAATAAGCTGCTGATTTTGTTGAGAAACTGACTGGTAGAATTAGCTAAAGTGGAAGTGATGACTGTTTTAAAACCTGCGGATACAAACCGAGCATAACGTTCTTGCCAGGAAAAACGCGATCGCAATTCTATATTTTGCGCCTTTACTGTTTGAATACCTGACATTACCTCCACTAAATAAGATTGAGTTGCTGCATTACGTTCTGCTTTGGTACGTAATTGTCGGCTCACCGTGGGAGCAGCAATTAATGTAATCACCACAAATAGGGGAATTGTTCCTAAACCCACTAAAGTTAATTGCCAACTATAAAACAGCATCACGATGATATAAACCACCGAGAATACTGCATCTAATACTACTGTTAAAGCTGTCCCTGTGAGAAACTGACGGATATTTTCTAATTCATTGATGCGAGTTGCTAGTTCACCCACAGGTCTACGTTCAAAATAACGTAAAGGTAATCTGAGTAAATGGTCAATAATTTGTGACCCCAAACTCATATCAATGCGGTTGGTTGTATCCACAAATAAATATGTTCGCAATGTAGTTAACACTGCTTCAAATACACCCACTGCTAATAATAACACCCCTAAAACATTCAGGGTATCAATACTATTTTGAACGATGACTTTATCAATAATTAATTGAATCACCAAAGGATTAGCTAAAGCAGCCAGTTGGACAAAAAAGGAAGCGATAAAGACTTCTATTAATACCCGACGGTGACGTGATAGATAAGGTAAAAACCAACTTAACCCAAAGCGTTGTTGGGGTGTTTCTTGGGTAGCACCGATAAGTAATACCCGCATTTGTGGTTGCAGTTTGGTTTCATCAGTTGCTATTTCTTCTAGTAGTTTGCTTGGTTTGCAATTAATTATTCCTTTTGATGGCACAGCTAAAACTACTGTATTTTCATCTACTGCATAGATGACAGCATAGCTATCTTGATATTGAATTAGTGCTGGTGTAGGAATGCGTGTAATTGCAGTGGCGGGAATATCTACTAATTGGGATCTCAGTCCAATTAATTCTCCCACATAAGCACAAAGTTGAAGGGATATATTACCATGACGTTTAATATTGTCATTTAAAATCCGACGTACTACTTCTTTACGCAAGGGAACTTGTAAATGCTTGGCCAGCATTTGCAAACAAGCCAAGGTAGAATTTATTTCTCCCTGTCCACGAAAAAATGGGTATTGTTGGTGGTGTTTTTTCTCTGATGGTGTTTGGCGTTGGGAAGGAATAACTTCTTCTACTGTGGCGTAGGGAATTTCTATTTCATCTATGCTTTGTTGTTGATTATATGTTAGTTCTGCCTCTACTAGTTCTGGATTGAGGAATGATAAATCTGGGGGATTGATACCTAATAACCGTGCTGGACTGCTCCCTGTTACTTCGATCATTCCTCTAGGATGACTAGATTCTAACGGAGAATTAGGGGGAAAATTAGCTACTTTACCGCCACTAACAAACCAAATTTTATCACTTTCTAGTTGTGTAAAAGAGGATTTTCCTGGTGGTAGGTAATGAATTTTTGCCTCTGATAAAATTTCTTGACTGATGTCTTTGAGATTTAAATTGGCATTAGCTTGTGGTGCTAACAGTGGGCTGAGAATATCAAATACTTCTGAGATGTCACTACAGTTTTGACGATCATTAGCAAAGCCCTGATTTTGGCTTAGTAGACTTAAATAATCTGCTGTACTCAAGGTTAAACAAATCACTTCTGTGGATGCGATCGCTGTTTCACAAGCAATCTGCCGCATCAAACTAATTTCCCCAATTATTGCTCCTGGTTCTAGGATTTTCAGGGTAATTGGTAATTGGGTTTGGGGGTGATATCCCAACAGTCTCACTTTTCCCTCGTACAGAATTGCTATTCTATCTGGTAGTTTTTCTTTACCAATGATTTTTTGTCCTATGCGATAGCGTAGAGCTTGTTGTTGTGATAGTAAATTGCGTCTTTCCTGGGCTGATAGTTGATCAAATCCTGCAATACTCTGGAGAAATTGATCAAAGGATTCGTTATTATAAGTCATATTTATTCGATTTAATAATCTGCTGTTTGTTATTTATCCGGGATTCATGGATTAGAAAAATCTCCACAAACTCTTTCTAGAATTTTTACACCTTGGATATTGTTTGTGCTAGGAGCTTTCCCAAATGTGTAAGTTGGCTTTTTACTGATCCCTGACTTATATGATTAGGTATCTTTATCATGCAAATGATCGAATCAAGGACGTTTCCATCTTTCACCTATTACCTGTTGTTATTGCATATCTTCTGATAGTTTAATTTGCCAGTTTTGTGGAGCTACTTGCCCTTGCAGCCAAGTCTGAAACCGCTCATTCAGCAATCTTTGACGCATTTGCCGATCCAACTGAGCCGGTAGTAGTTTTTCTAGCCTGACAATTACTATCCATTCTCCTATTTGATTCGGTGGTGAAAGTTGCTGTGGTTGGCTTACAGACAAGACTCTCGCCAACATCGGATGAAGAGATTGTAATTCCACAGGACCGACTAAACCATCTGTTTGGGCTTCTGGACCTTGGGCATATTCTCTTGCTGCTTGAGCAAAAGATTGTTCTCCTTCTTGGATGCGGAAGTAGATTTCTTGGGCTATTCCAATATCAGAAGTAGTGATCAGGGAATATATGACTCGATCCAACTGGGGTTTGCGCTGGTAAAAGTAAGAGTCTAAATCTTGTCCCCAAGTGGCTTCTTTGAACTTTTCCAGTTTCAGTTGGCGAATAGCTATACTATTCAACTGTTCGATACTGATTCCCTGCTCTTGTTTTCCTTGATATTGTTGCGCTAACTGTTCACAGGCTTGTTTTTCTTCCTGTGGTGTACATTCAATTTCTGCGATCGCTTGATCAATGACTACCTCTTTCAGTAATGGTGGTACTAATTGGTGTTTCCCCAGTAGTTGTAGAACTTCTGGGGCTGTTAGTATGCGATCGCCAAATTTCAGAACTGGATTCATATCACTTGCCAGTAAATTTACCACCTTTCTCAATTGTTGTTACAACTACATTAAAACTAGATTATATTCAGTTTATCTCTGGTTTAAAACAATGTTCTTTTTATCACTGGTTTTTCTACTTTAGTCCTTTTTCTATAGGTTCATAGCACATATAGCCAATAAATACTCCTACAGTAAGCTAATACACTTTTGTATCGCTCACTAATAGAGGTACTAGTATTTAAGGATATCGTACCAAGCTATCACAATTTTGGGAAATTGCAACCTCAAACTGGCATTTAAGTCAAAAAACTTATAAATTTTACCTGATTATGGAAAAAATAAATTGTCAATCCCAGTGTCAGGAACAGATGCAGTAATTAGGGCTGGCTGAGTAGATTTGTCTCAGCCAACCCTAATTAAACCTATAAATAATCCAATAAATAATCCAAAAGGGAACGAAAGTAGGGGTAATTCATGAATTACCCCTACACAAGAATAAGGTTTTAAGTCACATCTTGCGTAAGTCCTATAAGTATTGAACCGGACATGATATAACTAAATATTTTACTAAATCACAAAGATATCAGAGTGACTCAAACTAGCAGAATTACTCAGAGTTGCGATCTTCACACTAGCTCCAGCACCATCACCATCGGCATCAAAGAATAAATCACCATTGGTAGTGTTGAAAATAAATCTATGGGTGCTGCTAGTAGCTGAAGTCACACCTACGCCAAAAGTAAAAGCTTCTGCGCTTAATTGACCAATTGCTAAACCAGTAAAACCATTGCTATCTATTTGGATTTTATCTGTTCCAGATTCAAAATCCGTAATTGTATCAATTCCTCCATCTAAACTAGTGAAACGGAAAGCGTCCATACCAACGCCACCTGTGAGAGTGTCATTACCCTCACCACCTATGAGAGTGTCATTACCTCCTTGTCCAGACAGATTATCATTACCACTGTCACCATCTAAGACATTATTATCATCATTACCCAACAGCACATTATTCAGGTCGTTACCTGTAACGTTGATATTCACAAAGATATCAGAGTGACTCAAACTAGCAGAATTACTCAGAGTTGCGATCTTCACACTAGCTCCAGCACCATCACCATCGGCATCAAAGAATAAATCACCATTGGTAGTGTTGAAAATAAATCTATGGGTGCTGCTAGTAGCTGAAGTCACACCTGCGCCAGAAGTAAAAGCTTCTGCGCTTAATTGACCAATTGCTAAACCAGTAAAACCATTGCTATCTATTTGAATTTGATCTGTTCCAGATTCAAAATCCGTAATTGTATCAATTCCTCCATCTAAACTAGTGAAACGGAAAGCGTCCATACCAACGCCACCTGTGAGAGTGTCATTACCCTCACCACCTATGAGAGTGTCATTACCTCCCTGTCCAGACAGATTATCGTTACCACTGCCACCATCTAGGAAGTTATTACCATCATTACCCAATATGGCATTATTCAGTTCGTTACCTGCACCGTTGATATTGTTCTCACCTATCAAAGACAGACGTTCTAAATGATCTCCTAAGTGATAACTGATAAATGATACGACTGTATCTATGCCTTCATCAGCATTTTCAATGACTACGTCCTCTAAGTTATCAACAACATAGGTATCGTTACCATTTCCACCGATGAGACTATCAGCTCCTGTACCACCTATGAGAGTGTCATTACCCTCACCACCTATGAGAGTGTCATTACCTGCTTGTCCATAGATAGTATCATCACCAAGTCCACCATCTAGGACATTATTAACACCATTCCCAAAGAGTGTATTATTTAAGTCGTTACCTGTTCCGTTGAGATTGCTCTCACCTATTAAAATGAGGCTTTCTAAATTATCTCCCAGGGTATAACTGATAGATGATATGACTGCATCTATGCCTTCATCAGCATTTTCAATGACTACGTCCTCTAAGTTATCAACAACATAAGTATCGTTACCATTTCCACCGATGAGACTATCAGCTCCTGTACCACCATCGAGGTAGTCATTACCCTCACCACCTATGAGAGTGTCATTACCTCCCTGTCCGTACAGACTATCGTTACCAAGTCCACCATCTAGGACATTATTAGCATCATTACCCAAGAATGCATTATTCAGTTCGTTACCTGTAGCGTTGATATTTTCGTTACCTATTAAAGCAAGGTTTTCTAAATTATTTCCCAGGGTATAACTGATAAATGATACGACTGTATCTGTGCCTTCATTAGCATTTTCAATGACTTGATCCCCTGAGTTATCAACAACATAGGTATCGTTACCATTTCCACCGATGAGACTATCAGCACCTGTACCACCTATGAGAGTGTCATTACCCTCACCACCTATGAGAGTGTCATTACCTGCTTGTCCATAGATAGTATCGTTACCACTGCCACCATATAGGACATTATTGGCATTATCCCCAAAGATTTTATCTGACATTGTCTATACCTTAATAAAATGGTAAAGTGAAATTGAAACAAATTCAAATTGCAGTATTTGTCCAGCCCATTGTCATTGTGGTTAAATCCTTTGACTGTGAGCTTTCGACAAATATTGCTTTCCTGTTTCTAGTTCTTTCATTTAAGCTAAAAACTTTTTATGGACAACAACTAATATGAAACTTTTACAAGAATTTCATATTTTTCTTATCCATTTTTTATATAGTTTTTTTGAATTTTAAGCTAGTCAAAATAATAGATGTCACTAATGTAAACAAGAATTTATTGATGTTGATTAAAAATACTTTTAAACTGTTATATTAGTTGCACATTCTCAATTTATACAGCAATTCTCATAGTGAGAAGGTACAAAATTACAGGTTTTAAGGAACTATTAACAGCAAATAGGGAAAATAAAATAAAGAATCAAGGTATACTGATTTATTCTGCAAAATCAAATATGATTGTTATATATAGCAATCCTATATTCTCCTTGAGAGTTAATAAAGCCTCAAATCCTTATAAGACAAGGATTTTTACTACATATTGTCTCAAAAATGGGGTAGGATTACCATAGCAGAATTGAGGAATAAAACTCTATTTTACTAAGACTTGTATTATAAATTGATGTGATCATCCTGCCTACGAATATATATAATAAATTGAGATATTTTGTTTATATAACTAAATTATATTCACATTTGTTTTACAAAGTTCGGAAGCGAAAATCCATTGTTTTAAACGTTATTGTATACACACCATCAAAAAAATAGCAGTAACATTTGAGGTCGTAATCGCCATTTTTAGGCTCAAAAAGTGCATACTTTTAGAGTATAGTAATTTAAGTTTCTCTGTGTCTAAATATGCAAAATTTTATGATTTTTGCATATTTAAGTGTCACTCAATAAACCTCTGGAGAAAATGAATTTAGGGACAATTCATGAATTGTCCCTAGAACGGGTTTCAAATCATGCACATTGAATTACCAACAGATGTATATAGCGTTTCCCAGTCTCATGAGGTACACCCTAATTTATTTACTTTTCCCAATTCCCAATTCCCAATTACCTAAGATAAAAAACTCTGTACCTCACTAGCTTGGTAAATGCTATAGTGATGTTGATCAACGGAATAAACGAGGATTTAAGATGGTCTGTTTTTGTGGTTGAGATGGACTACCAATTGATACTCCATTTCGTAATTGTGTAGCTGTACCACCATCTTCAGGAGCTAAAAAAGGTTTTAAATTAATGCCATTGTTTGAAGAATTAACAGTATTTTTATCTCCTAAAAGTCTACGTCCTAAATTGTACAGTTCGTTGACTCTTCCTGGATGACGATTAGTGTAGGTGTTAACGGCTACAGTTTGCTGTCCGTTGTCTGCGGTAGTTAAGTTGCTGAAGATACTACTGCGGATAGCGTAGGGGTCTTTATCTCTTGGTACTGTCAGAACAATGCGACAACCGGGTTTAGCTTCGGTGGTGACACAAATAATATTTTCGTTATTTTCTCTGGCTATTTGCAGTTCTTGTAGTCCATCTGGGCGGTATAATTCTAAGCGTTGGGCGATCGCCTGACAACGATTTTGCGGACTCCAACCACCTCCTAATGCTTGAGGTGCTGCCCAAGCAAAAAATTGACCGGGTTGGCTTTGGGGTTGATACATGACTGTATATCTACCATTGTAATATTGACAGCTAAATCTGGTGCTAGTATTAACGGGGGTAGAAGTGGGTATATTGGTGGATGAACCTGATGGTACTGTTGTGGATGAACCAGATGGTACTGTGGGAACAACAACACTATCAGTTTGAGCAAAGGCCACGGAGTTACAGATAAATAAGGATAAACTCAAACCACTTAAAAATAAATACCGCAGCGGTTGTGATGACATAACTTTACCTCTACAAATACTGATATTTTCCTTGACGAAGGATTTGATTTTTAGTTCATCTGATGGCTTAATTTTTTGATCAGTGATCAGTTATCCTGATCACTGATAACTAATAACTATTCTTAATCTTGCACGTATTCCTGACCTGTCACTAAAGCAATTTCAGCGCGAACAAATTCCCTTCCTAAATAAGCAGCATGGTCTAAAAAAGTCACAGGAGAGGGTTGAGTTTCTTCAAAAATCTTCACACACAATTCTTTAGCAGTGCGGCCGCTAAATACCGTTGTGTGAGTTCTTTCCACCTTACCCCGTGCCGGAATCACCTTACCAGTTTCTGGATCTACAGCCAAACCACGTTCATCAATTATATTTGTAAAATGTTTGGCATAAATTAACCGTTCATTGCGGTCAATGTAAATAATGAAATAGCCATTGGGATCAAGATCAATATGACGTTGGGAAAGTTTATCATCAATTGCCGTTAAATCATCAAGTATTAAATCCATAGTCATGCTAAAAAAAAGAAATTATTGCCAGAGTTTTTTTACATTACATTTCCAGTGTAATTCTTTAACCTGATTTTTTAACGATTATTTTGACTAAAAGGTAACTCTGCATTAATCGCCTTCATTTCCTCCTCTTCCATTTGATTCACTTCTAGAATGTAAGGACGCAGGATTTGTCCTAAACGATTATTGTAAAATCGGTGTAGACTGTGATTAGGTTTAGCTGGAAAACCGCGCCGTTTCTTATGTCTTCCCCCCGCACCGGGATCAAAAGTTTGGATACCGTGAGCGATCGCCCACTCAATCGGTGCATAATAACAAGCATCAAAATGTAAGCAATCTATTTCTTGAAAACTTCCCCAATAGCGTCCATATAGTTTATCATCCTTAAATAGACAAAAAGACATCCCCACCGGTTGACGCTGGTCTTCATCATTATAAGCAGCAAAAAATACCACCCGATGACGATAATTATGATATAAACTTTCAAAAAATCGCTTGGTCAAATACTTACTACCCCACCAACCAAACTTATCACAGGTATCTGCATAAAATTCATACATTAACGGAAACAGCGACTTAGGAATTTCTTCACCAGTGACAGCTTGCAGTCGTAAACCAGCCTTTTCTACTGCCTTACGTTCTCTTTTAATATTCCGCCTTTGATTAGCATTGAATACTTTTAAATAATCATCAAAACCGTGAAAATCAGCATTTTCCCAAATATAGCTATGGTGTAACCAAGCCGTGAAACCTTGTTTTTCCAACACAGGCCGCCATTGGGGATCAACATACAGAAAATGACAGCCAGAAATATTATTTTGGATGCAAAAAGCATCAATTTCATGTACCATCATTGCCGTAATTTCTGCTTCATCTTCACCAGGAGCAATTAAAAAGCGATAGCCTTCAGCCGGGGTAAATGGCGACATTCCCAACATTTTGGGGTAATATTCTACACCAATACGATAAGCTAAATCAGCCCATTGATGATCAAAAACAAATTCCCCCTGACTATGCCCTTTAAGATAAAGTGGAGCAGCAGCAATTAATGTTCTATCTCGCCATAAAGTCAGGTGATTTGGCAACCAACCAGCGTTAGCTGTAGCACTATGGGAGGTTTCCATATTATTCAACCAATCCCATTCTAAAAACGGAGTTTTTAGTGGCATAGCCAAAGCATCCCAGGCTGTTTGAGGAACTTCGGCAATTTTATGAGTCCAAACTACAGAATAGTTAGATTTGAGTGGTTTTACCATCGTGTGGTTGTGAATATCTATTTTGATTACAGCAGAAGGCAGGAGAATTTTAGATTTTAGATTTTAGATTTTAGATTGGATTCATGAAATACAATCCAAAATCCAAAATCCAAAATCCAAAATTGTATCACCAGTCCCCAGTCACCAGTTCCCTCTCCTAACTATAAAATTTATTTTGTATAACTTACTTAATCATCCTTATGATCCTTGCTAAAAATTCGCCCCTGCTGTAGTTGTCAGTAACCAGGGTTGAACTGGTTGTGGAAAGAATTTAATATCCGGATTCAGGTTTCCAGAACTTGAAAGCACTATATGAATCAGCTGGAGAGATTTATTTTCTGTTTTTCTCTGTTGCAGCAGTGTTGGATGCGAGACAGTAAGTGTTGTACCGTAGGCACAAAGAGTACCCGCACCAAATAAAACGGCATCAGAGATGGCAATTTGTTTTTCCAGGTGTGCCTGATCAACCCTTGAGCTAAACCGAGCAGACGAGCGCACAAACTCAGCTATCTTGCTTGCCATCTGCACTCATGGACAAAACTACTGAGGAGGATGTTGCACCATGTTTGATCAATTTTACCTTGATAACAATATGCCACACCCATCTTTACTACATATACCATTTCCAAAATTTGGTATATCTAGTTTGTTTTTCCAAAATTACAATTTGATATTTTTAACAAGTTATAATCAGATTTTTATCACATTATTGAAACAATTGGGTTTAACCCCTCGCCTTTTCATGCGAAAAGTTATTGCAGCGGGGTATAAATTCCCATGACAAAAATAGCCTTCTGTCTTCTGCCTTCTGCCTTCTGTTCCATGCCTCCTATATTCGTTCAAAAATGTCTCATTTATCCCATCTAATGACATATTTTTATTCTTGTGGTTTGCAGATACGGAGTGAGACAAGCGATGGCTAAGTACCGTCAATCTTCCTTTAGACGAATTTTAGTAACCAGGATATTGCTGGTATTTGTCCCAGTTTTATTAATTGGGGAAATGGCAGCACTCAATAAGGCACGTTCCAGCCTTTTGAACACTGCACGGCAAAACTTAACAGACAGTGCTATTAATAAAGGTGAAAAAATAACTGATGCGATCGCCACATTAAAGACAAATTTACTCAGTGCTAGTCAGACAAAAGTAATTCAGTCAGGTTCAGCTACTCAAGCTGAAAAATTCATCACCAAATTAGCCCAGCAATTACCGAATAAGATTGATTGTATTCAACTCAAACATCTGCAAAAAAACACTCGCAAAAATCAGATTATTGCTAGTAGCTGTGGTGATCAGACCATTATTGAACAGCCATTGTCATTTACAAATGATGAAATCCAAATTACATTAATTTCCCCACCGAAACCAGGAACAACTGGCAAACGTGAGCCAGAAAATCAATTACAATTGCTTTTATCAGCCCCAGTTTATAACCAACGAGGAAATTTAGCTTACGCCTTAATTATCAAAACTACATTGCACCGACAAATTGAAAATCAGCAAGGTTCTTTAATCGGTTCTTTGGTAGTTATCACTGAAGATGGGAATATTTTGGCACATCCATCACCGGAAACAATAGGAACTAATATTAAAAAATACTCAGACTCTCAACAACTACAAACTGTAATTAAAAATGCCATTAAGGGAAATAATGATTCCCTAAATTTTAATTTTAGCGACGGTAATGAATCAGTTGCAGGGTATACAGCAATTCCTAATCCTATTACACAACAGCAACAACAAAAATGGATTATTTTAGCTGTCGTTAGTGTTCAAGATGCACTGCTAGGTTTAGATGAAATCAAACTTATTCTTATTGTCTTAACAGTTGGTTTAATAGGTGCGAGTTTGTTAGCATCTTTCTATTTAGCACCCTATTTAGCAGGTCCTGTGGAAGAACTCAGAGATTACGCTTTAAATATTCATAGTCACCATGCCGTACAACCCATACCCCGTAACTTTAAAATCAAGGAATTTAATCAACTTGCTCAAGCATTAGATCAAATGGTAGAACGACTCAAAGCATGGGCTGAAGAATTAGAAATAGCTTGGAAAGAAGCCAAATCAGCTAATGTTGTTAAAAGTCAGTTTTTAGCTACAACTTCCCATGAATTGCGGAATCCATTGAATATTATTATTAACTGTGTGCGTTTAGTGAGAGATGGTTTATGTGATGATCGAGAAGAAGAATTAGAATTTCTCAAGCGAGCCGATGATACAGCTATTCATTTATTAGGTATTATTAATGATTTACTCGATATTTCTAAAATTGAAGCTGGCAAACTATCGGTAGTAATTGCTCCTTTAGAATTGCGTCAATTATTATTAGAAGTTATTAATTTACAATCAGTGAATATCCAACAAAAGGGACTGCAATTAAAATGTGATATAGGTAATGAAATCATTCCTGTTAAGGCAGATGAGGTTAAACTCAAACAAGTGCTAATTAATATTATTGGTAATGCGACAAAATTCACCGATAAAGGTAGCATTATTATCAGTACCAAGATTCAGCAGCAAGGTGGTAAATCTCATGTTATTGTTGCGGTTCAAGATACAGGTATAGGTATTGATCCAGACCAACAACATAAATTATTTCGTCCCTTTGTCATGGTGGATGGAACAACTACACGCAAGTTTGAAGGTACTGGACTAGGATTAGCAATTTCCCGTAACTTAATCGAACTCATGGGGGGAAAAATTACCCTTGAGAGTTTGGGTTTGCACCAAGGTACAACTATAAAAATTATCTTACCTTTGATTGACACCTCTTTATTATCTGCCTCGGAGAAAACAGAGGAGAAAAAAGAAACTGCAAACATGGATAAATTTCTGCAAACAAAATAAATAAACAAAATAAATCTAGAAAAGCATATAGCAGCAAGTTAACGAAGGCAAGAGGCTGGAGTAAAACCCTGCTGCGCTAACACATATATGTCCTAACTCAATACTTTTCGGTTAAGCCCAAAACAACGAAATAACGTAGGTTGGGTTGAGGAACGTTCACGCAGTGTGCCGAAGGCATAACCCAAAATTTACAAGGGTTTGTTGGGTTTCCACACGGTAAACCCAACGTACACAGGACTTACGCAGAACAGAAGGAAAGTAGGGGTAATTCATGAATTACCCCTACGCAAGAATCAGGTTTTGAGTCTTATCTTGCGTAAGTCCTACTACAAACATCCTTAACCGAACAGTATTGTGTCCTAACTAGGACTTGCTGAAAAAGTTATTTGTGAAGTGTGATGGGCAATATTTCCTAAAATCAACAATAATAAAAAATACTGTTACATCAACCCAGTCAGACAGCAGTATAGAATTTTTTAAGTAACTCAAATTACTGGGTATAAAGATAATAAGGATGTATAATTAGCCCGTCTCCTCTACAAAAACCGTATTTTGATAACTGGACTGCTTGATTATTTATTTTACCTTGATAAAGTGTGTATGTGGAAACAAGAGAAAAACGATAGTATCATCCTTCATCTGGCCTTATCACTGGCCTTAGCTACCACCCCACTGGCAGCAAATGTCTTGGGATCATTGCCTGTACTAGCAGAATCAACAACTGATGTTTCTACTTTCCCATTACCGCAAACAGTAGAAAATGGCACTAAAGTGCGGATTGATGGCTCAATGAGTTTGGTAATGATCAACCAAAGCCTGAAAGAAAGCTTTGAGAAACAATTTTCTGGTACAGAGGTAGAAATTAGAGTTAATGGTACTGATGCGGCACTCAAAGCGTTGCTAGATGGTGAAATTGATATAGCAGCGATCGCTCGTGGGCTAACCCCAGAAGAAAAATCCCAAGGTTTAGAACAAATTCGCTTACACAGAGAAAAAATTGCTATTATTGTTGGTGCAAACAATCCTTTCCAGGGTGGTTTGACTATTGAACAATTTGCCAAGATTTTTCGCGGTGAAATTACTGATTGGTCAGAACTAGGAGGCGCACCTGGTAAAATTCGGTTTATTGATCGCCCCCTAAATGGCGATATTCGTAATTCTTTTCGCAATTATCCCGTCTTTAAATCTGCTGAATTTGGGACTGGTGCTAACGCTACACAAATAGCTGAAGATAAAACTGCCCTTATTGTCAAAGAATTAGGCACTGATGGTATTAGTTATGCGAGGGCTAATCAGGTATCAAAATTACCAAATGTGCGAACTCTCAAAATCCAGGGATTTACAGCGGATGAATCTCAATATCCCTTTTCCCAGCCTTTGGTTTATGTTTACAAGCAAAATCCTAGCCCGGCAGTAGCTAGTTTTTTGGGTTTTACCACTGCATCTGTCGGCAAAAAAGCGATCGCAACAGCTAGAGATGCAGAAGCATCTGCGATCGCTGCCAGTGCATTACAAAGTTTTACTTTAGAAACTGCAACCAATTCCACACCAGCGGCTCAATCTGTAGATACTGTAGATACTACTGTATTCTCTGAAGATTCTCCTGTAGCCAATTCTTTCCAAACAGAATCTTTACCTACTACAAATAATTCCGATAATCAGCAGTTTATCAATCCTTTGGCAAATAGAAATGCAGGATTTTTGATGGTTTTTTCTTTATTACCAATTGCTGGTTTAGGAAGCTTTGTTGCCTGGTGGTTAAAGAGAAAACAACAATCAGCAAAGAAACAAATATCTTCATTAGAAACATCAAATGGTGGTGCATCAATTACTGAAACCATACTCACAATACCTGACGAATACAGCACTACTACCCCGGTTAATCACACCACACTCACTAACGGTACATCACAATCTCATCAAAACACAAACTCAATCATCTCCCAGGCAGAAAACAATTCCACTGTCACTGAATCAGAAACCTTAACTGGTAGTTTAAACATAGTAACGGCAAAATCCACAAACACAACAACAAAGGTAACAAAACCTGTTACAGATAAAAAATTTGCTTTAGATTGTGGCGAAGTGGTATGGGATACAGAAGCACCAGTAGCTGTTGTGAATACTCCCTATCCCGCAGTTACAAATCTTCCAGAAACGGCATTTAATAATTTACAATTACCAACAGATGAGTTAACTAGTTCTCTATTAGAATTACTAGACGAGCCAGCAGAATCATCTGTTCAAGAATCCAATATTTCCCTGACAGAAGCACTCGGTATTACCGCAAATTCATCTGTGGAAAATTCCACCATTTCCCTATCAGAATTATTAGATGATATCACAGAATCATCTGCAAAAGAAGCCAGCATTTCTCTGTCAGAAGCACTTGGTATTAGCGCAAATTCACCTGTGGAAAATTCCACCATTTCCCTATCAGAATTATTAGATGATATCACAGAATCATCTGCAAAAGAAGCCAGCATTTCTCTGTCAGAAGCACTTGGTATTACCGCAAATGCACCTGTGGAAAATTCCACCATTTCCCTATCAGAATTATTAGATGATATCACAGAATCATCTGCAAAAGAAGCCAGCATTTCTCTGTCAGAAGCACTTGGTATTACCGCAAATTCAGAGGATGCTAATTCTAACTCTTCCCTAGCGGAATTACTCGGTGTTACCGCAAATTCAGAGGATGCTGATTCTAACTTTTCCCTAGTAGAATCACCGCCTGTTTCGACAACAAATTCTGATCCAAAATCTATAACTTCTCTAACTTCTCTATCAGAATTATTAGGCTTGAAACCAGAAGCAGAAGGATTAGATTTAGGTCCGATTGCAGAGGAAATAAAAAAATCACTATCTGATTTATCAAATGAGTTAGGAGAAGTATTTAATACCTTGGAAAATCAAGCTGAAATCAAGGCTGATTTGGCAGAAGAAACAATAAATGATCCAGCATTGGAGATAGATGCAGATACAGCAAACATAGCCAGTGGTGAGAATATTGTAGAAGATTCCTCATCAGATTCAAAAGCGCAAACTTACACCACAGAAATTGTTAGTTTGTCAGATATAAGTGGAGAAAGTAGCATTGTCTTCACACCTCGCACTCCCCAGTGGGCTTATGTTTCTTGGTATGTTTCGGAAACTCAAAAAGAAGCAGCACGAAAAATAGGCGGTACTATTTTGGCAGTGCGACTTTATGATGCGACGGATATTGATCTCAGTTATCAATTTCCTCAACTGGTCCAGCAGTATGAATGTGAGGAAGTAATTTGTGATTGTTATGTAGCCATTCCCACAAGCAATCGTGACTATATGACTGAAATTGGTTATGTTACCAATAATAATGATTGGTTGTGCCTAGCTCGTTCTAGTAAAATTCGTATTTTCAGTCGTCCTGGTACAGACTTTTGGTTTGTAGCAGATACGGAATTAGTTATTCATGGTTCAACAGAACCAGGTGCAACTGTGACTATTGATGGTCATAAAATTCAACTCCACTCTGATGGTACTTTCCATTTGCGTGTTCCATTTTCAGATAGATTATTTAATTATCTGATGACAGCTACTACTGATGATGGAGAACACAGTATTACTATCCTCAAGAAATTTTTCCAAGAAAGTTCAGAGTCATCCTAAACGCAGGATAGCGGAGTGGAGTGAAGCATTTCAGTATGTCTTGCTGACTGCTGAATGCTGACAATTTTCCAATTCAATTTTCCAGAAGTTTTTGATAATTTTGTGGTGTATCAATATCAATTGCACCTAAAGGAAAGCGAATACTAAAAACATCATTTTTATAGATTTTAATTAGTTTTCTTGCGCCCATATCCTGAGTTAAATTGGTTAATTCTGAAAAGTATTTTCTACTAAATAAAACAGGTACTCCTAAAGTATCTGCATATTCACAAGCAATAATTTGTTTATTTGTAGAATGATATGATTCCACTAAATTATTAATGATTTCCGCATTTAAAAAAGGTTGATCACAAACAGTAATTACTACCGCTTCTATTGTAGGATAATTATCTAGAAGTGCAGTCATTCCCCAACAAATAGAAGAACTCATTCCTAACTGCCAATCTGGATTTTCAACTATTATAAGATTAGGTTGTTGAATTTGATCAAGTTGAGAAAGTATACTTGGTGAATTTGCTCCCAATACTAATATTACAGGATGACAAACTGAGGCGATCGCCTGTTTTATAGTTTTGTTAACTAAACTTTCTCCTTGATAGGATAACAATTGTTTTGGTGAACCCATACGAGTTGATGCACCAGCAGCTAAAATAATAATACCAACGTTTGGTAATTGGTAATTGCTCATATTTATCCTCACACCTGTCCTAATCGTGAATATTACTAATTTTGAATTGCTATTTCCTGGATTTTATTTCTTTTATTTATGGGTTTTGTACGATATTTCAAAAAACCACCAGTGCGATTTTTAAGTATAGTTTGAATTTCCGCAATAATAGATAAAGCTATAGTTTCTGGTGTATCTGCACCAATATCTAAACCTACAGGAGCATAAAATTTAGCTAATTTTTCAGGGTTAAATTCTACCATCGCTTCCTGTACATCTGTCAGTAATTTAGCAATTCTCTGTTTTGAACCCAAACAACCTAAATATTTAATATCAGATGGTATTAAAACGTTGAGAATTTCCAAATCATCAAAATAATTATGAGTCATTACCACAGCTATTGTATATTCATTAATAGATATTTGTTGATGCAGAATTTCCCGACGAGTGAGAATAATTTCATCAGCCATGCTAAAACGTTCTTTAGTTATTTCTAAAGCACGACAATCAAAAATTGTCACTTTCCAACCTAAAGATTTAGCAAACTCCGCTAATGGAATTGCATCACGGCCAGCACCAAAAATAATTAAATTTGGTGGTGGTTGAATCAACTCAATAAAAACACTCACTTCACCTGAAGAAAGTTGATATTTGTGAAAACTAGAACATTGATTTTTTAATACTAATTCTGCATCTTTGATTAAAGCATTATTGATTACAGATTCAGCAATATTACTATTTACTAAACCATCAGAATTAATTGTGAAATGCGCTCCCAAAGAAACATTAATATTACCAGAAACACTAAAAACAGTAGCAATAATTCCTGGTTTTTGATTCAATAAACATTGATGAATAAAACCCAAAGGATTCAAAGGATCATCGTGATCAATACGCTCAATTAAAATATCTACCACACCATTACAACCTAAACCAAAACCCCAAATAATATCTTCTTCAGCACTGGTATCATAAGTAATGATCTTTGCTTTTTCATCTGTCATTAAGCGAGTATGTTCAATGACATCATTTTCTAAACAACCACCGCTAATAGTTCCCACTATTTTACCTGATGTTGTCATCAACATTCGCGCACCTGGTTGACGATAGGTAGAACCTTGAACATTGACAACAGTTGCGAGAAATAATTCTTCGTTATTATGTTTATTTTCTACAAATGATGTAATAATAGAATTTATCTCTTTCATATTTCCTGTTTGAGAATCCTTTGATTAACAAAATATCATGAATAGAATGAATAGTTAACATTTAGTATAACAGTTTAGTGCCAATTACTGAAGATGCAATACAATGAATAATCATCACAAACAAAACGTTATTATTATCGGTGGTGGTCCTGGAGGATTAGGTGCAGCTTTAATGTTAGCTAAACGTGGCTGGAAAAATATTACAGTCATTGAAAAACGACCATCAGCAGATTATTATGAACCTGATAAATCATTTAATTATCAAATTGATGGGAGAGGACAAAAATTAACAGATTTTTTAGGAATAACTCATAAACTTGCGGATTTAAGTGTTCCTAACACTGAATTTTACTTAACTGTCATTCAAAACGACGGTACAAGCAAAACCACAAAACTACCTATTGCTGATTCTAAACGTAAAACAGCTTATTGGCTACCGAGAGCAGCTTTTGTAGACTTACTTTACCAAGAAATTCAGCACAATTGGCAAGATTCAATTCAAGTTTTATTTAATACTGAATGTGTGGAAATTAAACCCCATTATCAAAACTCAGAACAGTTAGAAATTATTACCCAATCTCAAAATCAAGAATCATTAACTTTTACACCTAATTTAATCTTAGGTTGTGATGGTTTAAATTCTATTGTGAGAAAAACATTGTCTGAAATATCAGGAGAATCAAATTTATTTGAGATGCAAAAATTTCCTTCTCCTAGTGCAGGGTTAAAATACAAAGTTTTGACTTTACCTCCTCAATTTCCCTTATCAGAAAAAGAAGGAGATTTATCACAATCTACAATGGCTTATGCAATTCGGTCAAGTTTTAAAGAACCTAACAAAGCAATTTCTTTAGGTTTATTACCTTTCAAAAATCCCCAAAAACCCAGAACAGCGAATATAATTACCTACCCAGATCATGAAATCTGGAAATTATCAACACCAGCAGAAGTTGAGGAATTTTTTAAACAAGCATTTCCCCAACTTCCTGTAGAAAAAATAATCTCTTCAGAAGAAATTGTCAGATTTACAGCAAGTGAAGGTGGTAAATTTCCTATTCCTCAATATTGTTCAGGACTATATCAAATTTTTGGTAAACCTGAAGATAACCAAGGAACAGCAGTAGTTTTATTAGGGGATGCGGTGCATTGTTTTCCCCCTGATATTGGACAAGGTGTTAATTCTGCGTTGGAAGATATTTATATTTTCCAGGAAATTTTACAGGAAACTCAAGATAATCTGACTTCTGCACTTCTAAGTTATCAAAACCTACGTGAACCGGATATTAAAGCTTTAATTCGTTTGGTGCAAATAGGTTATCCTTGGCAGTATAATCAGGATCAATTACAAAAAAAATTATGGAGTATTAATTTCTTTGTGCGGTTAATTTTAAATCGGTTATTTCCATTTTTATTCTCTTCCCATTCCTTCATTTTGATTCAAAATCATGAGTTATCGTATTCAGAAATATTGAATAAAAGTAATCGAACTACTCAGAATTTATCAATTTTAGGAGTATTGATAATATTGGGTATTTTGATGATTAACAAATTATAATTAATTCTTGCTTTTGTCTGAATCAGGAAAATAATCACTATTTAAAATTTGTTCAGGAGTAAAAGGACATTGTTCAGGAAAAGTTGCACTCGGTAAACCTGTTTTATTAATTGCTTGTTTTCTGGCTTTGAGATAAACCGAGTCTAAACAACCCAAAAAATAATTATACAGTGTTTTAGAACGACAAGAAAATTCTAATTCATCTCGAAAATTAGCAATTTCATTTTTCCAACCGCGCTGACAAAATTCTCGTTCACTTTCCCAATAACAATACAGCAGAAGATGAATTAATAACTGCTTCAGGTAACTTTCTACTTTTCGTCTTTGTTCAATTCCCAATGCTTCAATCTCTTCTGCTAAATGTTGCCAATCTAAATTTTCAATATCTTGATTTTGTATTTGTTTGAGTGTGGTTTCTATCCACAAATAATAATCTTCTTCATACAGGTTAGGTTCAATAGTTAATAATGTCTTGTTTGTCATACCTAAACCTTAAATACAATATACATTGAATTTTAACATTTTTTGTCAGAATCAAGATATCCAGGATTTAAGGATGTGCAGGATGTATAGGATGCGATCGCCAAATTTCAATACTCACAGAAAAAATCTCTCAAACTCTCTTACCTTCGTGTCCTTTGCGTCCTTCGTGGTTCATTCCCTGAAAAAATTAAACTTGAGTTTTTCAAAACCCGTTATATATGGGCGCACTCTTTCCCACCCATAACATAAGCATACAACATCAATAAAATCTTGTCAAGTCTTAACAACATTTTTCTAAAAAACTCCGTTCCTCTTCCTCTGCGCCTCTGCGTCTCTGCGTGAGAAAAAAGAAAATTTCCCACACAGACACAACTAAACCAACTTATCCGGTGTAATAGGTAACTCCCGCAACCGCTTACCCGTAGCATGAAAAACAGCATTACAAATAGCCGCAGAAACACCAGTAATACCAATTTCACCCACACCACGCACCCCAGCCCGGTTAAAATTCAAATCAGGATCACCCACAAAAGTTACATCAATTCTGGGAATATCTGCATGGGTAGGATAATGATAAGTAGCCAGATCATAAACCACCGGATAACCGATCTGAGGATCAAACAGACACTCCTCCATCAAAGCATGACCAATACCCATAATCACACCACCACGGATCTGAGAAGCGGCGGTTTTAGCATTCATAACTTTGCCAATATTCATCACCGACACCCAGCGCGTCACCTGTAAACGCCCAATTTCCTCATCCACGCTCACCTCACAGAAATGAGCGCCCCAAGACTGAAAAGCCCATTTCCTAGCCGCTTGACTACCAGCAGAAGTACCCGTAGCTTCAAAAGCAACCCGTTGAGACTGACGCAGAGTTGCAAACGCTTCCTGAGCATTTTTCGCCTGAGCAGTTTTCAGCACTTCCTCACAAGCAGTCATCACCGCAGGTATCAAATTTGCTGTCATCTGTGAACCACCAGCAATACCACCATTAGGAAACAACGAGTCACCTAATTCTACCTTCACTTTTTCCACCGGTAGCCCCAAAAACTCCGCCGCCGTAGCAGCCACAATAGTATATGCACCAGTACCCATATCATTACCACTGGTGAGAACATGGGCAGTACCATCAGCTAAAAGCCTGACTTTTACCGTTGCTGTACTTTGTAAACCGGGAAAAGTTGATGCAGCCATACCCCAGCCTATCAGTTTACCATCACGGTTGAGCGATCGCACCTTTTTCGGTCTATTTTGCCAACCAAACTTCTCTGCACCCACCCGCAGACATTGGGCAAAATGTTTAGCAGAGAAAGGTAAACCCCGACTTTGATGTTCCTTAGTTTCATTCCTTAACCGTAATTCTACCGGATCTATCTCCAACTCCCAAGCTAACTCATCCATAGCCGACTCTAAAGCATACATACCGGGGGTTTCTCCAGGCGCACGCATAAAAGTCGGTGTACCCACATTCAACACTCCCAATAATTGCTGAGTTCGCAAATTTGGAGTAGCATACATCACTGGCGTAATATTTGTACAAGGTTCAGCAAAAACATCAACCTCAGATGTAAAAGATTTTGCTGTATGTTCAATTCCCTGTAAACTCCCATCCGCATTAGCAGCTAAACTCACTGTTTGCTCAGTTTGCGAACGGTGTCCAGAATTTGCCGTCATTTGTCTTCGACTAAGAACTACTTTTAGCGGACGTTGTAATTTACGTGCTGCTGCTGCACAAAGAATACCATGAGGCCAAGGAAATGCTTTAGAACCAAAACCACCACCCAAAAAAGGCGTAATAATTCTTACCTGTTCCGCTGCTAGTCCGAAAAGTTCTGAATAGGTGCGTTGACTACCCCCTACCCACTGACTAGGTTCATAAATAGTCAGCGAGTTGGAATTTTGCCACTGGGCGATAATGGCATGAGGTTCCATTGGGGCGTGTAGTTCCGTGGAAGTTTTATAATTCGCTGTAACTTTCGCTGCTGCACCTGTCATCGCATCTGTAGAATTACCAGTAGCAAAGCTCCCTTTTTCAAATTTCAAGTCTTCCCCAAACATGGAAGGAGCATTTTTCAAAGAGACTTTTTCCGGGTCTAAATTCGGTGTATCTTTGATATATTCAACCTTGACTAAATGGGCTGCGTCTCTAGCTCGTTCAAAGGTATCCGCTACTACCAGACCTATTATTTGCCCTGCGTAATGAATTTGCTCATCTGCTAAAGGTAGACGAGCTTCGTAAATTTTGGAATTGATAAAATTGTTACTAGGTTTAGAAATTTGCGGGGCGTTTTTATGGGTGAAAACTGCTATCACACCTTTTGCTTTTGCTGCTGCTTGGGTATCAATATTTTTGATCCGTCCTTTGGCAATACTAGCAGTGACTAAATAACCGTGTACTAAATTAGGTATTTGGTGTTCTGCCGCGTAGGTTGCTGCACCTGTTACTTTTGCTAGTCCATCTTTGCGGTTAATGCCAGTTCCTATAACCTTATTCATAACTATACTATACCTCCACCTTGAGCAGAAACCATGAGGGCGCGACGAATTGCCCGTTTTGTCATTTCTATTTTGTAACCGTTGTGAGCTAAAGGTTTCGCTCCTTGTAAGGCGATATTTGCAGCTTGGGTAAATGTGTTAATATCCGCAGGTTTACCAATTAAAAACTTTTCTGCTTCGTTAGCACGCCAAGGTTTATGTGCTACTCCACCCATTGCCAAGCGTACATCTTTTATTTTGTCACCCGCAACTTCTAAAGCTGCTGCCACAGATATTAAAGCAAAAGAGTAGGAAGTGCGATCGCGCAGTTTTAAATAAACTCCTGATTTTGCCCAGGATAAAGGCGGTAAAATGATGGCAGTGATTAATTCCCCCGCTTCTAAATTACTATCTTTTTGGGGTGTGTTTTCTGGTAAACGGTGAAAATTAACAAAAGGTATTTGTCGTTTTCCTTTTGGTCCTTCAACTTCTACCACCGCATCTAAAGCAGACAAAGCTACACACATATCTGAAGGATGTACAGCTACACATTGTTCACTTGCACCGAGAATAGCGTGCATCCGATTTATCCCCGTTGCTGCTGGACAACCGCTTCTCGGTTCACGTTTATTACAAGCAAAAGCAGTATCGTAATAATAAGGGCAGCGAGTTCTTTGTAAGAGATTACCACCCACAGTAGCCACGTTGCGAATTTGTTGCGATGCACCAGAAAGAATTGCTCTGGATAAAAAAGGATAATTGCGGCGAATTTCCGGATGATCAGCCAATGCTGTATTTGTTACCAAAGCTCCCACCCGCCAACCATTAGCTATCTTTTCTATACTTTGCATCTGCAAGCGAGAAATATCTATCAGTTGGGATGGTTCATCTAGAAAGGCTTTGAGTCGATCAACCACATTTGTTCCCCCACCAATAAACAGGGAATTTTTATCACTCGTTGCTTGTTGAACGGCATCTTTTACAGAGGTAGCGCGAGTATAGGTAAAGTTATTCATGATGCTTGCACCTCCTGATATTCACTGGCCATAATATGGGCGTTGGGAGAAGGGGGTTTTTGTCCTGTTACCTGTTGGACAGCGGCGACAATGCCATTATAAGCACTACATCGGCAAAGATTACCACTTAATCTTTCTCTTATTTCTGTTTCTGAAAGTTCTGCTAATTGTGGTGGTTTGTTTAAATCAGCCGTAACATAACTAACACAACCCTTTTTAACTTCTTCTAATAAAGCCACAGAGGCGCAAATTTGACCAGGGGTACAGTAACCACACTGAAAACCGTCATTTTCAATAAAAGCGGTTTGCATGGGATGGAGAGTATCACCCTTTGCTAGTCCTTCTATGGTGACTATTTCCTTTCCTTCCTGCATCACTGCCAAAGACAGACAAGAATAAACTCGTTGACCATCTATAAGAACTGTACAAGCTCCACATTGTCCATGATCACAGCCTTTTTTACTACCTACTAATCCCATGTTTTCCCGTAGAGCATCCAGGAGGGTGACACGGGGTTCAATGGTTAAAGATTGGGTTTTACCATTGATTTTGAGTGTGATATTCATGTCACCCGTGTTGGAATGGGTAGTATTTTTGGCTACATTAGTTTGAGGTATTAAGGCTGGTGCTGCTATGACTGTACCAGCTGTAGTTAATGCCTTTCCCAAAAAACCACGTCGAGAGGTTTTTCCACGTTCATGCTGAGGTTTTTCCATAGTAATAGCGGTATACAAATTGATATACTAAAACATTTTTAACTCTGTTCCCTGGGGAGCATCCCAAATGTTTAAGTTTATTTTCAACTGGGGAAATAAAATGATCCAAGGGACTGATATGATTGAACCGCAAAGGACGCAAAGGACACAAAGGTAAGAGGTTTTAAGAGATTTTTTAGTGTTGCTGCGGTTATTTTTTCAAAATTGGGCTGTTCCCGTTCCCTATTTCCTATTCCGGTAAAGTCAGTATTTCTACTCCATCTTCTGTTACAGCAATGGTATGCTCAAATTGGGCGGAAAGTTTGCGATCGCGTGTAACCGCAGTCCAACCATCAGCTAACATTTCCATTTCCTGAGTACCTTCATTGATCATCGGTTCAATGGTAAACACCATTCCGGGTCTTAACCGTTTACCTTTACCCCTTGTACCAAAATGGGGAATATCTGGGGCAGTGTGAAAAATATTACTAATTCCATGTCCCACAAACTCCCGCACCACGGAAAAACCCTCAACTTCAGCATACTCTTGAATAGCCGCACCAATATCACCTATTTTCGCCCCTGGTTTTACTTCCGCAATACCCAAATAAAGACATTTTTCGGTTACTTCTACCAATTTCTGCGCTTTCGGTCTAGTATTACCAACAATAAATGTCTTGGATGTATCGCCATGATAACCATCCACGATAGGTGTCACATCAATATTAATAATGTCCCCTTCTTTGAGAATTTGTCTAGCATGGGGAATACCATGACAAATAACTTCATTTACACTGGTACAAATTGACTTAGGAAAACCTTTATAACCTAGAGGTGCGCTTTTAGCCCCCTGTGCTTGTGTCCATCTTTCTGCTTCATCATTGAGTTGCTGGGTACTTACCCCTGGTTTAACCATCGGTTCTAGATGCTGTAACAGTTTTGCTGCTAAACGTCCAGCCCGACGCATTTTTTCTATTTCTCTTTCGGATAAAATAACAATTTGTTCAGTTCTCATCTATCTAGTCTTTTGTTAGAAATATAGTTAAACCTGTTTGGGCAGCTTTACGAGTAGCATCTGCCACTTTTAAAGTATACAAACTTTGTTCCGGGGTGACATACAAAGGCGTACCATAAAAAAGATGGTCTAATGCCATTGTCGTATCTTTAGCAAATAATCCCCGACGAGTACCCATATCTATCAATGTTGTTTTTTCTGGCTGTACGAAAATTCCTGTGTTACCATCGAGGATTAAACCGCCTTTTTCACCGTGAATTTCAAACTTTCGTTCTGACTGCCAGATGGTTTCACCTTTACCATAAATCACTTGTGCTAACAAACCATTACTAAAGCACAACTGCGCTACACAGATACAGCTTTGATAATAGTTTGTTTCTGTTTCCCAATATCGCTGATGACAGTTAACAGATAACACCTCACCAAACAAGTCAGTTAGACGATGTAAGCGAGATAACGCCCCCATTAAAGGAAACCCAAATTGTTCATGGTTGTAAGTCCACTTGCGGGGTGCAGGGTTTTCAGGTTTAACGGTACTTTGACGAACATAAAACAAAGAACCCAGTTGCTCTAAATGTTGTTTTAAAGCTTGATGCCAACCGCCTAAAAGTTCAATGTGTTCAACGTGCAGCAGTTTATTTTTTGCTTTTGCTAAGGCGATCAGTGCTTCTGCTTCCTTGACATCCAGAGACAGAGGATACTCGACAATTACGTGTTTACCTTTTGTCAGGGCAGCTTGAGTTATTTTACCATGATCCTGATTAATCGAGGAGATTACTACTAAATCTAAGTCTTCCCGTTCTATTAACTGTAGCCAAGAATTCATCACTTCTGCTTGATATTCCTGAGCAAAAGCAGTGGTTTTTTCAGGAGTATGACCAGCGATCGCTACTAACTGTGTCCTCGGATCTTGCTGTAATGCCTCAGCCCTCAATTTTGCTGCATACCCAGTCCCAACTAAACCCACCCGCATAATTTGATTTAAAGGTGGCTCGAAATTATACATCATTTTCATAAGTTTAATTGTCAGTTATTAATTAACATTGGTAATTGGTAATTGGGAAAAATAAAATTTATTACCCAGTCAAGGATCCCCAGTCAAGAGTCACCAGTCCAATGCAACCAAAAAAATCATACCCTCAAAGATGCTGTCGCCATCTGTCTCAATGAGGATTTTACATAACTAAAACTTATTGGTAATAAGTAACTAAATTTCATTACTAATCGTGGTCAAATTTCCGTTACAAGGTTGAGATTTTCCCGTAGTATCAGAATTGAAGCAAATAAAAATCAACGGTTCATCCTTTCAGGTCAGCCGCCAATTTTGCTGAAATATAGCTTATACTGCCGTTGTAACAAGAGAGGAATACTAAATGGCTACTTACAAAGTTACTTTAATCAACGAAACTGAAGGCACAACAGAAACCATTGACGTTAAAGACGATGAATATATTCTAGACGCTGCTGAAGAAAAGGGTCTTGACCTGCCTTACTCTTGCCGCGCTGGTGCTTGCTCTACCTGTGCTGGTAAAATCGTTTCTGGTACAATTGACCAATCTGATCAATCATTCTTAGATGATGATCAAATCGAAGCTGGATATGTTTTGACTTGTGTTGCATACCCAACTTCTGACTGTACAATCCAAACTCACAAAGAAGAAGAACTTTACTAAAAGTCGGGCTTTACTTTTTTGACAGCCTCCCACCGCCTTACTGTTACAGCAGTACCGCGGTGGATGTCTTGTATCAATTTCTTCTCTTGTGATTTCTAGCTTAACGCAATTATTTACCTGTTTTGCTATCTGAAGATGTTAAGAAAGGTTGAATTTCGTTACCAAGTATTTTAAGTTCTGTACCCGGATAATAGAACTGAAGAATTCTAGCACTTGGCCAGCCGAGTTTGGCTAAGTTTTGAGCGCCTGTTTGACTTAACCCTACTCCATGTCCTAAACCTCCACCAATAAAAGCGTATCCCCAGATCCCTGGTGTACCTTTGTTGAGAGGTTGTAAATAAAATAGTGTACTGCGGGGAGCCGCAAAGGCGCTGCGAACTTCATCTTTATGTAAGGTGAAAACGCCAATATCTGTTTTTACAGCTAGTTCTAAAATTCTACCGCTGTTGCTACGCTTGGTAACAGCTATAGCTTCAATGGTTTTAAATTTGCTATATGGACTCTTTTTTGCCCGCAAAAATTTTTGTAAGTCTTTGGTAATATCTTCTAAGCTGGTTTGTTTGCTCCAGCGGAATACATCCCATTTACTTTCATTAAATCCTTGTTGTAGGTTAATAAACTGCCGCAAATTATTTTCGTCTGCTAAATTCTTTTTTGACAAGTCCCAAATATTTGTAGCTGCATCCACAACTGGGCGTAAATAAGGACGATCTTCTCCATTCCACACATCGCTAAAGTAAGCTGTAACACCACCTGTAGTTGAAGAATAGAGGGCATCGACTAATTCGTTATTATAGGTTAATACCATGCCCCTGGTGGCAGCGATCGCTTGATCTGTGGTTTTTGCCACGCCATTTAGTCCATCATAAACCTGGCAGTGTGTATCCGCACATAATTGATAGTTATCAACTTCAAATCTGCGTACATTCCGCAGGGCATAGGTGCGGGCAATTATAGCCTGAGCTTCTAGGGACGCTTGGGGCGCTCTTGTGCCAATTTCATAAGGTAAAACTCCCCGTAAATATGTTTCTAAAGGAACTTGATTGACTAAGGAGTAGCTACCATAAGCATTGGGCTGTAATTTCAATCTCCCTGGGAAAAGACGAGCATTTTCTGGCTTTGTGCCTGTATTCAACCGAATTAAATTTTTATCTGTGGTAATTTCTAAATAATTATTGCTGTATCGCTTCCCATTAATTTCCCAACTGACACGCGGTACTTGTTGCAGAATTTGTGTATCTAAATATGGCAGTGTCTGTCCTGATGCTTGTATGTTCTGTAACAACAAACGCCGTAATAAAGGGCTGCTGTAAACTTCTCGTTTTGCCCATACTTGCCAGCGTTCGGGTTGAGCTATTTCCACTTCTACACCTTGAGAACGCCAATTTCTGGCGCTGTCTTCTGCTGTTTCAAAGGTGCGATAGTTGCCTAAAACTACTACCTCCTGCACTTTTGCTTGAGGCAAAGTCTCCATGACTGTTTCCAGTTGGATGGGGTTGGCAGTTACTAAGGTTTGCTGCTGATTACCTTCTTGCCATTTTAGCTTTAGGCGATCGCCTTTGGTCGGTGTCAATTTTAATTTAGCAGTAGGTGTAGATCCAAATCGCTGGACAATACCAATTTTCAGTTCCACATCTGGGTTATTGTTGACAGGAGTTGATGCAGCAGTCAGTCCCAGTAAACAGAATGTGGTGAGTATTTTGTAAGAAGAACGCCAGAAAAAGATTTTCATGAAAACCTGATTTTGCTACCACAGTGAGGCTTGAAGGCAAATTTTAAGGAATTTTGTAGCGATTTTGCTTTGTTGTTGATGCCATTCAATCATATCATTACCTTTTTTTTCTCAAATAGTTGCAAATCGAAGTCATAATGATTATGATTTAGTTAGGATAGAAAACTCATCAGCAGAACTTCTATGGTAAAAATTCAAGAAATTCCTTTAAATCAAATTCAACGCCCATTACCGCGTCAGAACGAGCCAGGGAAAGTTAAGCAACTAATGGAATCAATAGCAGAAATTGGGCAACAAGAACCGATAGACGTTCTAGAGGTGGATGGACGCTATTATGGCTTTTCTGGTTGCCATCGTTATGAAGCTTGTCAGCGTCTAGGCAAAGAAACGATTTTAGCTAGAGTCAGAAAAGCTACTCCGAGTGTGCTGAAGATGCACCTAGCATAAATAGGGGTGTAGGCTTCGAGTAGGATAGCGAAAGAACGAATCACAACCAGCACTTTAATCTAGTTATTGGGAGCAAAAAATTATGTCATCGACAACAAATGTCAAAAATCTAAATATTGGTATTGATGAGGAGAGTAGAGGCAAAATTGCTGAGGGCTTGTCTCGCTTATTAGCTGACACTTACTCACTGTATCTAAAAACTCATAATTTTCATTGGAACGTCACAGGTCCAATGTTCCAAACATTGCATTTGATGTTTGAGACCCAGTATACAGAATTAGCCTTAGCAGTTGATTTAATAGCTGAAAGAATTAGGGCGCTTGGCTATCCCGCACCAGGAACTTATAGCGAATACGCCAAACTCAGTTCCATTCCAGAAACTCCAGGAGTGCCGAAAGCCAAAGAAATGATCCAGTTATTAGTAGAAGGACAAGAAGCTGTGGTCAGAACTGCAAGATCAATCTTTCCTTTGGTAGATGAAGTTAATGACGAACCTAGTGCAGATTTGTTAACTCAAAGAATGCAAGTGCATGAAAAAACAGCTTGGATGTTAAGAAGTTTATTAGATGAATAAAGATTGAGGAAAGGGGGTATAATAAACAACAAAAATCTATACCCCTTACCTTATGCCTGATGAAGATTTCACCCCAAAGTTGCGAAATTTAAAGAGAATCTTTTGTTCTTAAAGTTTGAGCAGCCAGATAGACTTTAGTCCATTCACCCATAACCTGATGGGTTTTGAGTTGTAAATTTTGGGCTATTGCTTCTATAGAGTGACCGGCTCTGCGTAACTGGAGAATCTGTCTGCCCAGATTGGTGACTTTTTCTTCCAACTGCTGCCATTGGTTTGGTGTTAAACCGAAATTGTGTTCTTGTAAGGAAATTGAGAGCCAGCTTTCTACCAGTTCTGATTGACCTTTGATGGCAAAAACGCGGACAGCATGGTAGCTAATTTTTTCACGCAGTCGATATACTTCCTTAATTGGCTTATTGAGTTTTTTGGCAATCTCTTCTTGAGTTTTGCCTTGGAGGTATAATTGCAGCCAATCTACTGCGGTTTGTCCCAGATTTTCCAGTAAGTATTGGGCAAATTCTTGATATACAGCTTGACGTAGTGATTGTTGCTCTTCTAATTTTTGTGCTTCTTGATATTGGGCGATCGCCTGATTATCTACCAAGTTCAGGGGGTTATCTGTATCTTCTGTTAGCACTTCATCAGAAACCAATCGAATCAAGTCGTTAGCTGGAACTTGGGTTAGCCCACCACGCTGAACCCGTCGCAAGTAGTTAACAAAACGATAAGCCAAGAGGGGTTGGTTACGTACTGGACGCAAACAATATTCTTCGATGCTGGCAAATAGTAAGGTATCCTGTAATCTTCTATCTGTGGTGACATCGGCAATGGCAGACATTTGTTGCTGCATATATGAATCACTTTGCAGCAGTTCTTGGAGAACTTCTTGTAGTACATCAACTACACTGCGCTGGCGATCGCGACTTAAAGACACCCAAGTTTGAATTTTATTTCTCAGTGTCATCACGCTTCCCAAGCGATTAATCAGGTTACGATAAGCACGTTCTCGCCCCATTCCTAAGTATCGCTGCTGTAAAATCCGACAGCGATATTCCATTGCTTGTTTAGCTATTTCCAGTTCTTTTGGGGTGAGTAAATCAAATCTTTTGACATCTGATCCCAAAAGCCAAAGCAAAATACTATGTCTAGCGCCCTCACTTTGTTCTGGACATTCAGCAGCGAGTCGCTTTTGCCAATATTGCGCTAAGTGTGCCGTATCCGTTTCCATAGTGAGATTGCGCTCCTCGAAACTCGGCTTTAAAGTTTGCATTACAACCCCTATACCCACTTAAATTACTAACCAATAGCTGCCCTTGTTCTCAAAATACGCAAACTACTTCTCAAAAAATCTTGCTGATTGATTTTTGATCAGAAAGCTGAATCTTTAGTTTAGGTATTTCACTTTGTTAGTCCAAAGGTAAGTATTCAGCTATCAGTAATCAGTAATCAGCTTTCAGATGTAAATAGACTGGTTGTTAATAAAATCATAATTTTACTAGATTACCAGGCTTTGAGCAGAGAAATTCACAGGCTGATATTTGTGTTCTTTGTTACTTTTGCTGACTGCTGACAGCTAACGGCTGAATGCTTACTTCCAAAGGTAAAAAAGATTAATTATGAGTCTCTGACGAAAATTAACCTGTCTAAGTTTCAGCTTTCTCTCGTTATTTTTGCGTTCACTTCTTTACCAGTCTTGATATTTATTAGACAATAAGAAAAGTCAAGTCAGAAAAGTCAAGTAGTTTTGCAGTTTACACATCTTTCATAAAAACAAAGATTATTTGGATATGCTCACAATTACAATTATTTCTCCCCAGGGAAACTATTGAGTAAAATTAATCAAAGCTTTAGATTTTTGTATCCAAATATCATTTCTTTACAAAAGTCAGGAGCTATTTTGGTAAAAGGGCAGAACAGGGCAGAACTGCTACTCAATTCAGTATTCAGAATATTACTATAAATAGCTTATAGGTTTACTGTTACTGAGATCACTGAGTTTAAGTAGGGTTTGCTGAAAAAGTTATCTGTGAGGGGCTAGGAGTATGGCTACGCTACGCTTCGCTATCAAGGAGTTTTTTTTGATTTGGAAATTGTGCAAACACCAACAAAGTGCAAGCTTTCTTAGGCTCACAGTACCTAAAACCTTGCACAATTTTAATTTTAATCATTCTCAATCCCTTGATTTATCTGGGTTTTACATTTATTCAGCATCCCCTAAGTAATTATTTCTGGATATGGCAGTAAGAGAACTAAAAATTTATTGCTTTTGAATACATATCTATTAGTCCGTAGTCAATTATCGGGTGTGGGGTGTAGGGTGTAGGATTGGGGGAGAATCTTTTTCTTCCTGTCACCTGTCACCTGTCACCTTTTCCCTGTATTTATCTACCGCTGGATGATCTGACGATGGGATTTTCTACAGAGTCTCGATATTGCTGAACTTGGTCTGTATAAGCAATGGGTAAAACAGCTTCTACGTTTTCATGGGGACGGGGGATGATCACCCAAGATTCTAAAGTACCACCATAGACGTTTTCTGCTGCTTCCACACCAGCGGCCATAGCGGTTTTAACTTCAGAAACATCACCACGAATATTCACTGTAAACCGGGCGCTACCTACTCGGATATAACCAACTAAGGTAACTCGTCCAGCTTTTACCATCGCGTCTGCTGCTGCTAGGACTGCGGGAAAACCCTTTGTTTCTAAAGATCCAACGGCCTGTAGTGACATTATTAATCTCCTTTATGAATAAAATTATCTGCTACAAGTTAATTTGATAGCAAATTTGCTTAAAAAATCCGAAAAGGTTCAGATTTGGAAGTGAAGTGGATGGGTAGAATCGTTTCCACATTTTCCGGGGGGTTGGGAACTATGTAATGAGTGATCACTTGTCCACCAAAAACTTCTTCTCCAGAAGCTATTCCCGCTGCAACTGCTGTTTTAACTTCCGCCACCTGTCCCCTGACGGCGACTAACAAGCGTCCGCTTTCTGCGATGCCATAATATACGATTGTGACAGCGGCAGATTTAACCATCGCGTCTGCTGCTGCGAGTACACAGGGAAAACCTAAAGTTTCGATTACGCCAACTGCCATTGGCATGGCTTGACTCTCCAGAAATCCAGAATAAGTGATTTTTATTGTACGAGGCTTTGGTCCCCATTTTTTCATTTGGGGAAATTTTATTTTTGTCAGTAGTAGGTAGTGAAGATGATGTAAACTGATGTTTATGTTTCCAAGTTTTTTACCCGCTGCTGTTGACAAGCTGACAGAACCAGCTTCTATTGCCTTGGCTCAAAGTATCCAAAGTCAAGACATTGCTACTCCTTTAAGTCCTGAACTTATTACCACTACTTACGTACATCAAGGTAGTAGCGGTACTCCGATTTTATTAGTTCATGGTTTTGATAGTTCGATTTTAGAGTATCGCCGACTTTTACCCCTGCTGGCTGAAAAAAATGAAACTTGGGCAGTAGATTTACTGGGTTTTGGTTTTACAGACAGACAACCGGATATTGCTTATAGTCCCTTAGCTATTAAAACTCATCTCTATTATTTCTGGAAAACCCTGATTAACCAACCTGTGATTTTGGTTGGTGCTTCTATGGGTGGTGCTGCGGCGATAGATTTTACCCTCACTTACCCGGAAGTGGTGCAAAAATTGATATTAATTGATAGTGCTGGGTTGAAAGGTGGTTCAGCATTAAGTAAATTAATGATTCCCCAGTTATATAATTTAGCAGCGGAGTTTTTACGTAATCCCAAAGTGCGCGATCGCATTTGTCGCAGTGCTTATAAAAACCCAGATTTAATCAATGCGGATGCTTTATGTTGTGGGGATTTACACTTAAAAATGCCTAATTGGAGTCAAGCTTTAATTGCTTTTACTAAAAGCGGTGGTTACAGTGCTTTTACATTTCCGCAATTGGCAAAAATTCAACAGGCAACCCTAATTTTATGGGGTGATAGTGATAAAATTTTAGGAACTAAGGATGCTCCCAAATTTAAAAAAGCTATTCCCCAAAGTCAGCTAATCTGGATTAAAGATTGTGGTCATATTCCCCACTTGGAAAAAGCAGAAATTACAGCAGAACATATTTTAGAATTTAGGTAAGGAGTCAGGAGAAAGAATTAGAAGCAGCTAAAAATATTTTCTTTGGGGTAAAGTATTCTGAATCCTTGCTAACTGCGGTAGGATGTGGAGCTTAAATTCTAATCATACAACCAAGTATTATTAGAAAAATCATCTTTCTTTGTATCTGGTTTAGATTTTTCTACAATTATTTCTGGTGGTTTGTAGGATTTTCTGGGATTAACAGATAACGATTTAGTAATTTCTTTTGCAGGTTGTTTTACGGTTTCTTTCACAGGTTCTTTCACAGATTCTGTCACTGTTTGCTTTTTAAATTCATTATTTTCTTCTATAAGTTGAGAATTAGATTCAGCTAATTTTAATGCTGTTTTTTTAGTTTCATAAAGTTCTTTACCTAGTTTTTCTGATAAAGCTTTCTGTTCAGATAATGCGGTTTTTAATTCAGTGATTTCTTGTTTTAGCGCAGTTTCTTGATTTTGAGATTTTTCCAAAGATTCCTGTAAGTTTTTCATGGTAATTTCTAATTCTGCTTTAGTAGGATTTGCGCGTTTAGCGGTGGTTTCCAAGGGTGTTTTAACCGTGGTTTCCTCAGATGTAGAAATTTCTGTTTCTGCTGTTTCTTCTGTATCTAAGACTTTTTCTGCTGTAACTTCAATCGCAGTTTCATCTGGAGATGGGGTAAATTTTTGAGCTTCTTCTTGTAATAATTCAGTCAGACGTTTTCTAGGCATTATTTTCTCCTATTTGATCATTTTCTTATTTCTAAATTGGCGATTTTCTGCTTTCTTAATTTGGGAGCATCCTAAATGTGTAAATTTATTTTTATCTATGGAAATAATATGCACCAAGGCTGAATATGATTGAACCGCAAAGAGCGCAAAGGACACAAAGGTAAGAGAGTTTCAGAGAGTTTTTGGTGTGGCTGTGTTTATTTTTTTCAAAATTGGGATGCTCCCCTTAAATTACTAACTGTTCACTCATCTTTTGTTCCAATACGTCTAATAAAGTATCCACATCTTTACCAGCTTGTTCAAAACACTTTTGCGGTGTTGGTTCAGGTGCAAATTGAATTAATTTGACTTCTCCTTTACCGATACCAATCATTAAAACTTCTGTTTCCGGTTTATTATTATCAATAATTCCTAGAAGTTCCTGTAGTCGGTTTTCCACTCGCTCATTTAATTTTTCTACCGCTTCTTTAGGACAATAAACAAAATGCGGCTGGGGTTGTAGATCAATACCAATAGTTCCTTGACTATCGCCATTTTCTAACCACAATCCCCAAAATAAAGCAGCTAATTCTTGCTGATTTTCTTTGACAAATTTATCTAATTGTCTCCGCCATTTAGTATCCCCTGTTTCTGGTTTTGCACTGCTAAACATAATTGATTGGTAATGGGTAATTGGTAATTGGTGATAAATAGAAATATTTTTTTATTAAAATTCTGAACTCCTGACTCCTTGAACTCCTGACTCCTTGAACTCCTGACTCCTGAAAATCTATCTTAACCCCGATTGTACACGCCAGAGACTTGAGTAAACACCATTTTTTTCTAACAGTTGTTCATGAGTTCCTGATTCTACTAATTGTCCATGTTCCATGACATAAATACAATCAGCATTGCGGATGGTAGATAGACGGTGAGCGATCGCAATTGTTGTCCGATTTACTGTTATCCTTTCTAGAGAACGCTGAATAGCCGCTTCTGTTTCATTATCCACTGCTGATGTCGCTTCATCCAAGATTAAAATGGGTGGATTTTTCAAAACTGCACGAGCTATAGCTATTCGTTGTTTCTGTCCACCAGATAACTTTTGCCCCCTTTCTCCCACAATTGTCTCATAACCTTGGGGCAAACGCATAATAAAATCATCGGCTTCTGCTACTTTCGCCGCCATGATAATATCATCCTGGGAAGCGTCAAATGTGCCATAAGCAATATTTTCCGCTACAGTACCATGAAACAGAAACACATCCTGACTAACCAAACCAATACAACGGCGTAAATCTCGTAAATTTAAACTTTGTAAATTCACACCATCAAGAGTAATTTTACCATGTTGGGCTTCATAAAATCTCAGCAAAAGTTTAACTAATGTGCTTTTTCCTGAACCTGTTGAACCCACAATAGCAATGGTATTTCCTGCTGGAATTTCTAAAGATAAATTTTTAATGACTGGTGGTCTATCTTTATAAGCAAAAGTCACATTTTTAAATTCTACTGCACCCCGCACCAATTCCACAGGTAAATTAATATTTCCTGTATGAATTTCAATGGTAGTATCTAACAAATCCATGACTCGATTAGTAGAAGCCATTGCCCTTTGATATAAATCAAAAGTATCTCCTAATCTGGTTAAAGGCCATAATAATAATTGCACCAAAAACACTAAAGAACTATAAGCTCCAACTGCTAGATTACCTGCTATGACTTGCATTCCTCCAAAAATTAACAATATTGTGAATGCTGCCAAAATAAACATTCTAATAATGGGAATATAAGCCGCAGAAAAAGCAATTGCTTTGGCATTACTAACCCGATAAGCATTACTTTCCGATGCTACCCGTGCTGCTTCATAGTCTTCGGATGTAAAACTTTTAATAGTAGTAATCCCACTCAGATTGTTAGATAATCTGCCATTAAGTAAACCCACCTTTTCCCGTACATTAGCATAGCGGGGAGCAAGTAATTTCTGAAAAGCTACAGAACCACCTAAAATAAAGGGCATAGGTAACATTGCCATCCATGCTACACTAGGCGCTAAAATAAAAAAGGTGCTGCTAATAATTAAAATAGTTGTAATCACTTGGATGAGATCATTTGCGCCCACATCCAAAAAACGCTCTAGTTGGTTAACATCATCATTGAGGATAGACATTAAACCACCCGTACTGCGTTCTTCAAAATAAGCTAATTCTAATTCTTGTAGGTGTTTATAAGCATCTAGACGTAAATTATGCTGAATATTCTGCCCCAAGTTGCGCCAAAGTAACTTATAGCGATACTCAAAAAATGACTCTAAGATCCAAGTAACGACCGTGAGAAAAGATAAAATAGCAAACTGGCCAGAAATATTTTTAATACCTAACCCAGCAATGATAGAATCTTGTTGTTTGACAACCACATCCACCGCAATACCAATTAAAGCCGGTGGTGCTAAGTCAAAAACTTTATTGAGGACAGAAGCACCAGTAGCTAACCAAATTTGTCGTTTATATTTATGTCCATAGTCAAACAGACGTTGCAGAGGATGTACAGAATGCCTACGCCTTCTTGATGCTTTGTAAGATTTGATTCCTGTAGCCACAGCCTTTTAAAATCGCGTGCAGCCAATATTACCATAAATCAGGTAATAAATCCTGCTTCCTGAGCAAGATTAGAATCATATTACTAGCAGTGTATTTTCAGAAACCTAATTAAAAACAGTTATTGGTCGGTTATTTTCAGGCAGAATGACATTAAAAATCTAAATAGTGGGCAAATATTAGTTTTAATTAACTTAATTTGTGTTATTTTACTCAAAAATCAGATATAAAAGGAGATATAACCTTGAAAAATCAACAACTTGGAAATTTACAAACTTCAATTATAGGAATAATAGCAGCAATATTAGTAATTTTGGGGTTAAATTCCTTTGTCATTATCAATCCTGGACAAGCGGGAGTAATTAGCATCTTGGGTAAAGCTAGAGACGGTGCTTTAACAGAAGGTATTCACATTAAACCACCATTTATCTCAGTGATAGATGTGTATGATTTAACGGTGCAGAAATTTGAAGTTCCCGCAGAAAGTTCTACCAAAGATTTGCAAAATTTAACTGCGAGATTTGCCATTAATTTTCGCCTTGATCCTGTACAAGTAGTACAAGTGAGAAGAAAACAAGGTACACTAGAAAATATAGTTTCTAAAATTATTGCTCCCCAAACCCAGGAAGCATTTAAAATAGCAGCAGCAAAACGTACAGTAGAAGAAGCAATTACCAAAAGAAGTGAATTAAAAGAAGATTTTGATACAGCATTAGGCGATCGCTTAGATAAATATGGGATAATCGTATTAGATACGAGCGTAGTTGACTTAACCTTTTCTCCAGAATTTGCGCGAGCAGTTGAGGAAAAACAAATTGCGGAACAGCGAGCGCAAAGAGCCGTCTATATAGCAAGAGAAGCCGAACAAGAAGCCCAAGCCGAAATTAACCGCGCTAAAGGTAAAGCCGAAGCTCAAAGACTGTTAGCAGAAACTCTCAAAGCTCAAGGAGGGCAATTGGTTTTACAAAAAGAAGCAATTGAAGCTTGGAAAACAGGAGGCGCACAAATGCCAAATGTGCTTGTTATGGGTGAAAATTCCCAAGGTAGTATTCCCTTTATTTTTAACTTGGGTAAAATCTCAAATCAATCTTGATTTGTATCAAAAATACAAGGAATCAGTCGTAGGGGCAACCCCCTGTGGTTGCCCTCTTGAGTCAGGAGTCAGGAGTGAGTAAAAAAGAAGAAAAGCATTAATAAGAGGCTGTAAATTGATATCATTAACACTGGTGTAATTTAACAAAACTGGAGCATCATTTTTATTAACTCAGCCTCACTAGAAACAAAAGCTGATTACTGATTACTGAATGCTGAATGCTTACTTACATCTATAAAATATAAAGGATGAAGATTTGATTTTTCAATTCACGAAATATACCTTAATCTTCTATAATTCTATTACCTTTTACCTTTTTCCTGTCTAGCCAAGTAAATTCACACTTCCAATTGCTATATGTCAACTTCTAATCGCACCAACCTCACCATTTCCGAAGCCAAAAAAATCCTCAACAAATTTAACTGCTTAGATATAGCACCCGTCCTCAAACCACTAGAAAAAGCCCTAACCCGTGAGGCAATAATTTTGCTTATTAAGCAGTCTGATTACCAAATTTTAGGCATTTGTGCTGATACAGCAGAAGAGGGAATTTTAGCCATGAAAACCTATTCTCAAGCTTTTGGTTATCAAGCACCAGATAATTTACCTCACCCAGAAGGTTCAGTTTATATCAAATTAAACGGTAAAAATGGACTGTGTTATTTAGATTCCTACGCTGGACATCATCGCGGAGTATTAGTTTCTTGTCAATCCTATTATGAAGGTGGAGTAAATGAAATGTATGGACATTTACCCCTGGATTTATTTGTTGGATAGGTGACAGGTGACAGGTGACAGGTGACAGGGAAGAGGGGTAATAGTAACCAATTACCCATTACCAATTACCAATTACCAATCACCAATTACCCATTACCCATTACCAATTACCAAATTTTATGAGTCTTATTACATTACAATCAGTTAAAAAAGATTTTGGGATCAAAGAAATATTAAAAGATGCCACATTTAGCATTGATGCCACTGATAAAGTTGGTTTAATCGGTACTAACGGTTCTGGTAAATCAACTTTATTAAAAATGATAGCCAGACTAGAACCAATAGATGGTGGACAAATTTTAACTAACTCTGGTGCAAAAATCATTTACTTACCTCAACAACCAGAATTAGATGAAAATCACACAGTTTTAGAACAGATATTTGCTGATAGTGGTGAACATACAAATTTAGTGCGGGAATATGAAGAACTAACGGATAAATTAGCTCATTATCCAGAAGATTCTGTATTAATGTCTCGCTTATCTCAGGTCATGCAGCAGATGGATGCTACTGGTGCATGGGAATTAGAAACTAATGCTAAAATAATTCTCACAAAATTAGGAATTGCTGACTTTGATGTGAAAGTTGGCACATTATCAGGAGGTTACAGAAAGCGGATAGCACTAGCAACAGCTTTGTTAGCTGAACCAGATGTATTATTGATGGATGAACCTACAAACCATCTGGATGCTTTATCTGTGGAATGGTTACAAAGTTACTTAAATCGCTTTCGTGGTGCATTATTTCTCATTACTCACGATCGCTATTTTTTGGACAAAGTTACTAATAGAATTATCGAAATTGATAGAGGTGATATTTACACCTATTCCGGTAATTATTCCTATTATTTAGAAAAGAAAGCTTTAACAGAAGAATCTGCTGTCAGTAGTCAACGTAAACATCAAGGTGTATTACGACGAGAATTAGAATGGTTAAAGAGAGGACCAAAAGCCAGAAGTACCAAACAAAAAGCCCGGATTCAACGTATTCAAGCAATGCGCGAAACTGAGTTTAAACAAGCTCAGGGTAAGGTTGATATTTCTACAGTTGGACGCAGAATTGGTAAAAAAGTTATTGAACTAACTAACATTACTAAAGCCTACAATGATAGAACATTAATTAATGATTTTACCTATGAATTTAGTCCCGAAGATAGAATCGGGATTATTGGTGGTAACGGTGCTGGAAAATCAACTTTAATGAATATCATCACCGGACGTACTCAACCAGATAGCGGTACTGTAGAAATTGGTAGTACAATACATATTGCTTATTTTGATCAACATTCTGAAGAATTGCTATCAGCAGTAAATGAAGATCAGCGCGTAATTGATTACGTTAAGGAAGAAGGGGAATTTATCAAAATTGCTGACGGCACAAAAATTACTGCTTCCCAAATGTTAGAGCGTTTTTTGTTCCCAGGAAATCAGCAATATGCACCCATTTATAAACTTTCTGGAGGAGAAAAACGGCGTTTATTTTTGTTACGCTTGCTCATTAGTGCGCCGAATGTTTTAATTTTAGATGAACCGACTAATGATTTGGATGTGCAAACGTTAGCAGTTTTGGAAGAATATTTAGAAGATTTTGCTGGGTGTGTAATTGTAGTTTCCCATGATCGGTATTTTTTAGATCGTACTGTAGATACTATTTTTGCACTAGAAGAAGGTGGGAATTTACGACAGTATCCGGGGAATTATTCAGTTTATTTAGATTACAAAAAAGCAGAAGAAGCTGCACAACAGGAAGCAGTTAATAGTAAAGAAAAGGCGAAAAATACCACCGAGGAAAAAACACCAACTCCAGAGACAGAAACTAAAAAACGTCGGCGTTTATCTAACTGGGAAAAACGGGAATTTGAGCAGTTAGAAGGTAAAATTGCCCAATTAGAAACAGAAAAAGCAGAAACAGAAAAAGCATTAGCAAATGTGCCGCCGGGAAATTATAGCCAAGTACAAAAGTTATATGAACAGGTAGAAACACTCAAGCAAGCTATAGATGTGGCTACAGAACGCTGGTTAGAATTAGCGGAAATGGATGTTTAGAGGAGTCAGGAGTTAGCAGAATTTTAGATTTTAGATTTTAGATTTTAGATTTTAGATTGGATTCATGAAATACAATCCAAAATCCAAAATCCAAAATTGTATACCCAGTCCCCAGTCACCTATTTAAGAATTATTGAGATCCTCTCCAGGCCAAGGTTGATCTACACTTATTACCCAAGGAATACCATTATTGACTGGTGAACTAATACTAATTTTGGCTTTATTAGCAAAACGCTTTAACTTATCTGCTAAATAGGGAACATTAATCATGATATTTTGGTAGCTTTCGATATCATGACAAACCATAATTAACATTAAAATACCACCATTAACTTTAAAATACCAATGACAACTAGATAAGACAATGCGTACAGTATTTTCACACGCTAGGAAAAAGCGTTTTTTAGTAACTTCTTCCAGTTGACTCATTAATAATTCGCTGATTTGCGTAGTTTTATAGGTAGGCAAATCATCTGGGGAAAGATGTGATTTAGTCATATAATTTCGTCCTTTTTGAAAAGAACAAGATACTGACGTAATCTCTATTATTCTTAATAATCAGAATCTTAAATTACGTCAAATTTTGAGATATTCCTATCTGACAACCGTTCACTCCCTTATGAATGTTTATATAGTTGATATTTGCTCTCATCTAATTTTCCACATATTTTCTTTATAAATTGAACTACAAAACTTTATGAAGTTTTGTTAATATTGGCAAATCTAGATGCAGAAAAGGTTTGAGAACCCGTTGAGTTTTTAAGTTTTTTCAGAAAATTTACATAAATACAGCAGTTTCGAGGTAAATGAGGTACAAGCTTAACAGGCAGGATGCCTGTTCCACAAGGGTTTTATCATTAACATCTGCACCTCAGAATACCGAAAACTGCTGTATATACAAATATACAATAAATCTCTCAATAAAATTTAGCAGAAAAATTTGTACTTAGCAAGCAAATTCGCATGATGTGATCATTGCCACTGACTAAAATAGTAAATTTTTAGTCTTGATTAATTTCTAAAAAATCAATTATTCAAAAATTTTGGGTGTTGTAAATATTCATTGATTTTCTAGCCAAATATACTCATAAATGGTAAAATATACTCATGGTTAGGGAATATACATGAAATTAGTTGAACGTCACATCATCAAAAAAACTCATCAATTCTATCAACAGATAGATGAGTTGTGTTGGCGTTCCAAAAATCTCTACAATTACGCTAACTACTTAGTCAGGCAATCATTTATTTTTGAATGCCTTTATTTAGATAATACAAAAATATACCATCAAGTAAAGCAGCATGAATCATACAAAGCACTACCCAGTAAAGTCAGCAATCAAGTTTTGATAGTTTTGCATCATAATTGGAAATCTTTTCTCCATGCTACAGAAGCTTATTATCAAGACCCATCTCTATTTTTAGGTAGACCAAAATTACCAAAATACAAGGATAAAACTCAAGGACGGAATATTCTGATTTATGAATTAGGTGCAATTTCTAAACCGGCTTTGAGAAAAGGAATCATTAAACTATCGCAAACAAATATACAATTTCCCACATCAGCAAGCAATATTAAACAAGTAAGAATTGTCCCCAGATGTGGGCAATATGTCATTGAAGTAGTTTATGAAAGGGAGGCTAAACCACAGCAATTAAATCCTAACCAGGTGGCAGGTATTGATATTGGATTAGATAATTTAGCGGCGTTAACTGCCAATCTACCAGGATTTAAACCTGTACTTATCAACGGAAAACCTTTAAAATCAATCAATCGTCATTACAATAAAGTTAAAGCTAAACTTCAATCTCAACTAGGGGGAAATGCTCACACATCTCACCGGATAAATGCACTAACTTGTAAACGGAATAATCAAATAGATAATTACTTGCATAATGCTAGTAGATGGATTATTAATTATTTAGTTAAAGCAGGAATTGGGACGCTAGTTATTGGCAAAAATGAGCAATGGAAGCAAGAAATAAATCTCGGTAAGACCACAAATCAGAACTTCGTTAGTATCCCTCATGCTCGGTTTATAGAGCAATTAAAATACAAGGCTGAGTTGGTAGGAATTACCGTGTTGATTAATGAAGAATCTTATACTTCTGCGGCTTCGTTTTTGGACTTAGACCCCATTCCTGTGTACAAAAAAGGAGAAACATACAATTTTAGTGGCAAGCGAATACAACGCGCTTGGTACAAATCTCAAGATGGTAGGCTGATTCATGCCGATGTTAATGCTAGTCTGAATATTGCTAGAAAAGTAGTCCCTGCGGCTTTTAGCTTAGGGATAGCGGGTATTGCAGTTTACCCATTCCGGGTAACACCGGGAAAAGTAGCTTGAGGACATTTGTCCATAAAATTACTAACTGTGTACTTTACTTACCCAAAATTAATTGACAATTTACCATTAAAGTTGGTAAAAGTCAACAGAAACTTTTAATACAACTGATCATTGCATCTGTGTTCACAACCGTGTCAGCGATACAAAAAAAGAGAGATAGAAAACTCTACCTCTCCCCAGGGTATGTATAAATTATTGAAACATTCAACCGAATCAGATTTTAGTATCTGCTGGGTTTGTGAACGATGAAGCTTAAAACTTGGCACTGTTTGATGTTGTCGAAACCAACAACACGAATATAGCAGTTACCATACTGAGAACGACAAGCTTGAACTTCGCTCAATACTTCACGGGTGGTTTTAGCACCAAACAAAGGTAACTTCCACATTGTCCAGAAAAGTTCGGTAGGTTCAGAAGTTTCGTTAAACTCAACTGCTGGGATATAACCTTGACTTAAAATGTACTGAACTTGCTTTTCAATTTGCGCGTCAGACAGAGGAGGAAGATAGGAAAGGGTTTCGTAACGACGCTCTTTTGGTAAAGTTTGCATAGCTGTTGTTAGTTAAGTGGCTATTTTTTACTACTTGGTTTTTGGCACTTGCACCTATCCTAATTAGATAAATTATCTAAATTATCTAAATTAGGATCTGAGATTGTCTGCTGTTCTGTTTTTGGGCTGGGACTTGATAAATCTAGTTGCGTGATGCGTTCGAGATGCTGGCGACGCTGTTTCATATTGGCTTCCTGAATGCCAGTACGCACCATTTCCGGTAAGAAATCGGTTACTTCCTCCGCTATGTGTTCCCGGACAGTCATTATCCGCAAAGCCAAATCTGACTTTACTAGAAACAGTTCCTCTATGTACGCTTCTCCGTCTTGAATTTTCCCGGCAGAAAAGTTTTGCAACCAATGTGCTAGAGGAGGATTAGTTTCGCCTAGCTGCGCCAAAACAGTCATAAGTGCCTGATAAGTCAGATAACTTTGGAGAGTTTTGGCTGTGTCTTTTGCAATTTGCTTTAGATCCATGCTTGACCCAGCCCCATAGATTTTAGATTTTGGATTTTGGATTTTGGATTTTTTTGATTAAATTGATCCAATATTCCAAAATCGCAAATCCTAAATCATCAGACGGTATCCATTGCTTCAAACTCGAACTTGATTTCTTTCCACAGTTCGCAAGCAACAGCTAACTCAGGAGACCACTTAGCAGCTTCGCGGATAATGTCGTTACCTTCACGAGCCAAGTTGCGTCCTTCGTTACGAGCTTGGATACAAGCTTCTAGAGCCACGCGGTTAGCTGTTGCACCAGGAGCGTTACCCCAGGGGTGTCCTAATGTACCACCACCAAATTGTAGTACGGAGTCATCACCAAAGATTTCTACCAATGCGGGCATATGCCATACGTGGATACCACCGGAAGCAACTGCCATTACACCAGGCATGGAAGCCCAATCTTGGGTAAAGTAGATACCGCGAGACTTGTCTTGCTCAACATAGTTTTCACGTAGCAAGTCAACGAAGCCCATTGTGATACCGCGTTCACCTTCCAATTTACCCACAACAGTACCAGTGTGGATGTGGTCACCACCAGACATACGTAAGGTTTTAGCCAATACACGGAAGTGGATACCGTGGTTCTTTTGACGGTCAATTACAGCGTGCATCGCGCGGTGGATGTGCAACAACAGACCGTTATCACGACACCAACGAGCCAAGGTTGTGTTAGCTGTGAAACCTGCGGTCAGGTAGTCGTGCATGATGATGGGCATTTCGAGTTCTTTAGCATACTCTGCACGCTTCAACATTTCTTCGCAGGTAGGCGCAGTTACGTTTAAGTAGTGACCTTTGATTTCGCCAGTTTCTGCTTGTGCTTTTTTGATAGCTTCTGCTACAAACAAGAAGCGATCGCGCCATCTTTGGAAAGGAGCAGAGTTGATGTTTTCGTCGTCTTTGGTGAAGTCCAAACCACCACGCAAACATTCATATACTGCACGTCCGTAGTTCTTAGCAGATAGACCTAATTTGGGCTTAATTGTACAACCCAACAAAGGACGACCATACTTGTTCAATTTGTCGCGCTCAACTTGAATACCGTGTGGAGGTCCTTGGAAGGTTTTCAAGTAAGCTACGGGAATGCGTAAGTCTTCCAAACGCAATGCACGTAAGGCTTTAAAACCAAATACGTTACCTACAATAGAGGTCAACATATTGGTTACAGAACCTTCTTCAAATAAGTCTAAAGGATAAGCTACGTAAGCAATATATTGGTTATCTTCACCAGGAACTGGTTCGATATCATAACAACGACCTTTGTAACGATCTAGGTCGGTTAACAAGTCTGTCCATACTGTTGTCCAAGTACCAGTGGAGGACTCAGCCGCTACAGCCGCACCAGCTTCTTCAGGAGGAACTCCGGGTTGGGGGGTCATCCGAAATGCTGCTAAAAGGTCTGTATCTTTAGGTGTGTAATCAGGTGTGTAATAAGTAAGTCTGTAATCTTTTACCCCAGCTTGATACCCAGATTTGCTCTGAGTCGAAGTTTGCGCGTAAGACATATTTTCCTTCCAAGAAGTCACTCTTTATTACTATCAAATCACGTTATGTGCAACTTCTTATCGCCCTTTTTCTTTCTCGTTTTCTCATGATAACTATAAGAAAAACTTATATAAAAGAGACGGAAGTGGGCGGATATAGCGTTATTAGTGCTACAAAAAGCTGTTAGCGGTTGCAATTTACCGCACATCATCTTTTATATGTAGGCGCACTGTGACACGCTTTTAATTTTTTCTTTACCCGCACACAAAGTATTTTCTATCTCTTATGCTAACCCTACTAAACCTGATTAGTTTTAGGGAAACTTCGGAACTTTACAGGCATTCTTGGAAGTTATCCCCTCCAAATCGGAACAATTCGGGTTTTTGGGCTATATAGCTTTTATTCCCGTTTTTCCTTTCCTGATATCTTGCCCTGACAGGAGAAAAAGATATGGAGGAAACTTTGTTAACTGTGGTTTAGCTCAAGGGTGAGCGCAGGATAAAAAATTGCACACGACGCAATTTGTAACTTGACTCACAATATATCAAGATTTGGATAAGTTATTCTTTGAAAGTTTTTAACTTTTATATTTGAATTTCTTATATAAGGAAAATTTTAACTTTTTGTTAAGATTGCTTTACAACTGTGTACATATCAGTGTATTACAAGTCATCTAAACTGCACTGCTGACAAACAGATACAATGTATTTATTGAGTATAATATTCAACTTTATATTGAAAGCATTTAACTGTACTCAGTTATTTGATGATCTTGGGGTTGATATTTGTGATGTTTTAACAAACAATTAAGATATACAATAAATTACAGTTTATTATTTACTATCTTAATTGCATCCCTAATAATATCGTCTATTTTTTTTCCTGAACGTTTAAATCCTAATTCAGATCGTGTTTCTTTCAGAAGTTCCTCATCTGTGGGCAAGTTTCCATCAGACAATATCCATTCAACGATTTTTATAATATCTTGAATATTATAGCTTTTTTCAGGAATATTTGGTTTAGGACAACGTATTTTCGCTTTGATATCATTAAGTATAGTATTGTGATTTAGATTCTCGTCTTGTTCATTATGATCTATACTTTTCTGAATAGATTGATTATTTGCATATTGAACAGCCTCCTCAAATGCTGTAATAGTCCTTTTAATTTCTTCCTGTTTATTATTAAACCAATCAATAGACCAAATTCTATGAAAACGCCATCCTAATGATTCTAACTGTTGTTGTCTTAAACGATCTCTTTCTCTGGCTGTTGGACTAGAATGATAAGTAGCACCATCGCATTCGATAGCTAATACAAATTCACCAGGTTTCTCTGGATGTTTTGCAACCATATCAATACGATAGTTAGATACTCCCCATTGAGGAATTAAAGAAATACCTTGATTAGTTAAATTATCAAAAATATCTTGTTCAAAAGGATTTAGAGGAATTTCAGAGATTCCTTTATCTCCCAATAATTTACCACCAGAAGCAGCATATTGAATATAGAACTTTAATAATTCTACTCCTCTAGCTTTGGTTTTGTTTAAATCAATATCATGATGGCTAAAGGAAGATACTAAAATCATACTTTTTCTGGCACGGGAAATAGCCACATTGAGACGACGTTCACCACCTTGATATAATAATGGTCCAAAGCGATGAGGTAAATTTCCAGAACGATCTTTTCCATATCCTATTGATAAAATAATGGTATCTCTTTCATCTCCTTGTACTTTTTCAATATTTTTGATAAAAAAATGTTCATAGTTATCTTCATTGAAAAATGGTGTTAACTCTGGTCTTTCTTTGAGTTGTTGTTCAAGCACAAATTCTATTTTTTGAGCGTGTTTAATTCCCATCGTAATAACACCTAAAGTTTCATTAGGTTTTTCCATAGCGTGCTTTAAAATAATTTCTACAACTTTTTCTACTTCATTTCTTGCACTTTCTTCCTGTCCATCTTGGTCTGGGATAGAAGGTACTAATACATGAGAAATTACATCGGCATTTTTGATTCCAGGAAATGTTATTAAGCGATCACCATAAATATGATGATTAGAAAAAGCAATTAATTCTTCTGAACGACTGCGATAATGCCATTGTAATTGCCAATCATTTAAAAACGATGAGGTTAAATCCAGAAAACTTTCAAACCCTTCTGTTGATGATATATCTTCTGTCATTTCATCTTCATCAGAATTAATTGTAAAAAAATTTGTAGGAGGTAATTGATAGCGATCACCTGCTACTATTAATTGTTCACCTCTCATTAATGCAGGTATTGTATCTTCTGGTAAAACTTGACTTGCTTCATCAAAAATTACTACATCAAAATAAGGTTTTGCATCTAATAGTTGACTAACAGATAAAGGACTCGTCATCCAACAAGGGCGTAAACTGGTTAATACATGGGGAGCTTTTTCTAAGAGTTTCCTTAATGGTAAGTGACGGGATTTTTTATTGGCTTCACGACGAACTAAACTTTCTTCTTGTGGGTATTTATTCATGGTTGAAATAGCTTTTTCAGCATGGTTTCTTTTCACTCTTAATTGAGCAATGTTTAATCTTTCCTGATCTAATTTCCTAAACTCAGATACTATTTGATTATGATTTTTTCCATGAAAAGTTCTTAAATACGGTTCTTCTATATATGCTTTTTCTAAACAAGAATATAACCAAGCATAGCGAAATTTTTTCAGCCATAAAGATGGATCTGATTTTGTATTTTTAAACTCTCTTAAAATATCATTAGCTCCACAGTTATTAATATTTTTTTCAATTTCTTGAAGAGTGGCTAATAATAATGGTAATTCTGAGTGATCACTTAATTCTTTAAATAAATTCTCTAACTCTTCCAAAGGTAAATTAATAAAGTTAATATTATTAAATTTAGATTCTATGAGTTTTAAATCTTTTAGTAAATCAGATAAGGTATCTTTTAATTTTTGATTATGTATAATTTTTTGAGGATATAAGAATGAAGAAGATAATAATCGCCATTGTTGTAATAGCTCATTAGCTTGTTCAAGTTCTTTAATTATTTGATTAATAGAATTAGAAGAAGAATATCTTAATTTACGAAGGTCTGAAAATACATCCCAAAAGTGCTTGCTCAATAAAATTTCTTTTAATTGATAATTATTATCTGATAGCAGATAGATTTTTTCTGGAAAAGATTTATGAGGAAATAATTTTGTCCATTTTCTTAATTGTTCTAAAGCTCGTTTCGTCTCTACAATTAAATCTTGATCAGAAATGTCAGTAGAAAAACGCAGTTTTTTAATTTTGCTTCTGGCGTTATTTAGCTTTTCATTAAAAAAGTTTAAAATACCAAAAAAACCTGAATCCCCAGAAGATAAATCTTTAATAATCGTCTCTAAATCTTCTTTAAATATTTTTTCATTATATATAGATAGAGTTCTATTTATTTCTGATGATAATTTTATGAAATCATCTAATTTTTGCATAAATTGATCAGAACATAAATCAGAACCTGAATTTAATAAATAAATAATTGTATCAAATTTTCTTGCGTCTTCATAATTTTGCAAAGGATATAAGATTTGGAGGTATTCCTGTAAATTATGGTCAAATAAATCCGCGTTATATAAAGAATAAAAATTATTGATTTTATCCGAAATTTCTATTAGAGATATTATATCTTGAATATTTTTTACAGAATTAATCCCATATTCTAGACTGATGGAAAATACAGGATCTAAAATATTTAACCTTAATATTTGATTAATTTTCGTAACTAAATCACCAATTTTTATAGCATCTTCCCTAGAAGAAAAATTTATTTTTAACCAAGGAGATGAAGTTTCTTCTAAGAAAAGAGGTAGTAAATTAGGAGACATTAATTGAGTTAATAAATTTTCTATCTGGCTTAAATTAGACGTAATTTTCTCTAAAATATGGCCTCTAAACCTGGTCAAACATTGTAATTCTGGTTTATCCTGGAAAAATAATATTTCTGCTTGAAGTTCATAAACACTTTTTTGATAAGGCTGACGTTTAATATGAATTAGTCGAACATGATTATTAAGATTATTTCGTTTATCTATAAAATTATTGTGAATAAGATCAGTATTAATAGGTGAACTATTACGAATTAATGTTAAACTTTCTGCTATTTGCTCCATAACTAATTTACGAGAAATATCAGAACCATGTAAATCTAGTAGTAAATGACCTAAATCTTTTTGTTCCAAGCGTTTTTTCACTACTTCTAAAGCTGCTCTTTTTTCTGCAACAAAAAGGACTTTTTTACCTTGTGCAGCAAAAGAAACAATTAAGTTAGCAATAGTTTGGCTTTTTCCTGTTCCTGGTGGACCCTGAATTACAATATTATTACCTTTAAGAGCAGTATAAATAACTCTTTGTTGACTAGAATCAGCATCAAATACTAAGAATTCATCATCAGGTTTAATCTGATCCAATTTGCTAGTATTATTAAGAATATCATCATAACTATTACCTCTAAGAGATTGTTGTGATGAAACATCTCCTGCTAAAGCTAGAATTAATTTATTATCAGACAAAACCCTAAAATTATCTCGTAAATCTCGCACCATTGACATTTTTTGAAATGCAAAATTACTTAATATAGCACGAGATTGATCAATAGTAAAACTTGGTATATTTTTGATAATGTTAGTAAATTTATCAGCAATATTTTGTAAATCTGGTACTTCATTTTCTGGAATATCAGAGTCACCATTTAATAATTGCTCTGAAGTAATTTGATAACCATATTCTTTTTCCAAAAAATAGAGTAAAACAGGGTTAATTTGTGCTTCTCCAGATCGGATTAATTTAATTTCTCCCTTCGTTTGAATTGATATAGGAATAAGAACTAAAGGTGCTTGAGGATTTCTACCACCATCATTTGCTGTCCAAGTAACCATTCCATAAGCTAAAAATAAAGTTCTTAATCCTCTTTCTTCTAAATTACTAATACTGCGTTTATAAATATTTTGGATTTTCTTGATAACTTCTGTATTTATCTCTCTATTTATTTCAGGATAGTCTTTTATAATTGGTAATATGAGTTTGTATAATCCACTAAAGGAAAACAGCATTATGGTATAAATTAATACTTGTTGTTTAAAATGAATTTCATTACATTTATTTGGAAATAGGTCATTGGCAGAAACAGGTTTTCCTAGTAAAAGCTCATCAAAAGCTTGAATATTGACATCAATTAATTCAATTGTTCCGTTTTTTAATTCACGGTAATACACTAAATTATTACGGCGGGATAAATCTGTTAGTCTTTGTATCCATTTATTCTGTGCTTGTTCAATTCGGTTATGATTTTGTTTTTGCATTTTCTTTGACTAATTGCTTATTTGCTTGATGCTTGATACTTGTAATAGGTTCTTCTCAAGGTGATTTTATTAAAAAATTAAACCATACGTCAATCTTGAGAAGAGGAGTTATACAATCCAGTTTTTGAAATTGCTTGAACTTTTATAGTCTTGATCATCCTCATTTCCGTCAGTGGTTGCGGGAAAAAATCGAATTGAGTGAGTAAATTGAGTAAAAATTACATTAGATATCTCCGAAAATTAACTATGTGTAACCTGAAACCATTGATTTTTTTTTACATTTCTTTGTATTTCAATCTTGAAAGCTGATAGCTGATAGCTGACTGCTGATGACTGAATACTTCTGAATTTTTTCCACTTTGCTACATTATAACCAATTAATGGAAGAATATGGTAAGAATACAGCCATAAGACATTAGTAAAATTAACTAGAAAGGAATATAACCGTGGTCATATTTCACAAACATACTCATTTATTGATAATATCCGCGCTTTTGGGGTTAATATCTGTACCCTGGTTAGAAAATTCTGCACTAGGACAAAATAACCCTGATCCAAAACTCAGTAATGCAACTACTTACCCAGTTGCACCCCCACCAAAAAGAGTAGACCCTTTACCCGATGAACGGGATGTCCTAGAGAGAGAAACAGAAACAGATTATCGGATCAGTAACTTATTAAAGGATTTTTCTGGTAATTTGTGGGTTGGTTCTTGGCGGGGTTTATCACGCATTGACCCGAATACAGGTAATATTATTGCCCGTGTCAGTCTACCAAATGTGACTATTACTGCTTTAGCTGAAGATAAAGTTGGTCGGTTGTGGGTCGGTAACTATGAAGGTTTAACGCGAGTAGACCCCCGAACTAATGAAATTACCGCACAAAATTTATTACTACCTTCCAAACGAGTATTATCTTTGTTGGTTGATAGACGTGGTTATTTGTGGGCTGGTATGGATGCAGGTTTAGCTTTGGTTAGTCCCGATCAAGGCTTAATTATGACAACTTTGAAAAATCTACCTGGTGTGAGTGCTAACGCCATGACCTTAGATGCAGATGGTCAGTTGTGGGTAGGAACTTTAGATGGACTGGTCAGGGTAAATACTGCCAGTGCTTTGATAATGAAGAGGATAAATAATTTACCAGGGGCGACAGTACAAACTTTAGCCATCAGTCCTGAAGGGTTAATTTGGGCGGGAATGCCAAATCAATTATTAGTAATAAACCCCAAAAATGGGATTGTGTTAAGGTCTGTAACTCCTCTGCGCGGCAAAAATGTCACTTCAGTTCATTTTGCTGAAGATGGTAGTGTGTGGGTGGGAACCAACAACGGTTTGTTACGATTAAATCCAGATACCGGAGCTTTATTAGACCAAGTAACAGGTTTGCCTTCTCGTAAGGTGTTGACTCTTGCCCCTGATGTGGGTAACAAGTTATGGGTGGGAACCAGCGAGGGGTTAGCGTGGTTAATGCCTACAATGGATAAAGCACGGCCTCATTTTGGTTTTGGGCGGAGTGTGAAGTAAGGTGACAGGTAACAGGTGACAGGTGACAGGTGACAGTGTAGTAGGTAATAGGGAACAGGAAACAGGGAACAGGTAATATTGATTCTTTATCCTGACTCCTGACTCCTGACTCCTGACTCAAGAGGGCAACCACAGGGGGTTGCCCCTACGACTGACTCCTGACTCCTGACTCCTGACTCCTGCCTCCTGAATGAACTCCTTGAACTCCTGAACTCCTGATTATGCCAATTACTACCCAGCAATTAATACAATGGAAACAGCAAGGACGGGCAATTGTCGCTTTGACTGCTTGGGATTATGCGATCGCCCAACTGTTAGATGCAACTGGTGTAGATTTAATCTTGGTGGGTGATTCTCTGGCAGTTATGCTGGGATATGAAACCACTCTGCCAGTTACGTTAGAAGAAATGATCCACCATGCTAAAGCTGTGCGTCGTGCTGTAAAACGGGCTTTGGTGGTGGTAGATTTACCATTCTTAACTTATCAAGAAAGTGTTTCCCAAGCGATGCACTCTGCTGGCAGAATACTGAAAGAAACTGGCGCACAGGCGGTAAAATTAGAAGGTGGCTATCCGGCAATGGTTGAAACTGTAGCCCGGTTGGTACAAGCTGGTATTCCTGTCATGGGTCATGTGGGTTTAACACCGCAATCAGTACATCAACTCGGTTTGCGACAACAGGGTAAAACTCAGACCGCAGGAGAGCGCATTTTAAATGAGGCGATCGCTCTAGAACAAGCTGGTGTATTCTCCATAGTCTTAGAACATATCCCCGCCAATTTAGCATTAGAAATTACTCAAAAAGTACGTGTTCCTACCATCGGCATCGGTGCAGGTGTTGATTGTGATGGTCAAGTATTGGTGACTTCTGATGTTTTGGGGCTTTCAGAAAAACAACCACCATTTGCTAAAGTTTACACAAACCTGCGAGAACAAATCACCAATGCTGTACAAAGTTACTCGCTAGAAGTGCGCGGTGGTCAATTTCCTAATTAGTCATTAGTTATTAGTTATTGGTCATTAGTTATTAGTTATTGGTCATTAGTCATTAGTTTAATTTTACCCAATCACCAATCACCAATCACCAATCACCAATCACCAATCACCAATCACCTACTCAACATCTACACCCAATGCTTGTAATTTTGCTGCTAGTTGTTGCGATCGCTCTTCTGCCAATTGGGCGCGTTTTTGTGATTCCTTAATCTGTTCTTCTGGGGTAAGATACCGCTTGCCGTCTTGATCATACCAATAAAGCCATTCCCGGATTACCCCGCCATAATTGCCGCGTTCACAACCAATCCCTAACTCAATCGCTGGTAGCCAAACAGGGTTTCCTTCCAGTAATTCATACCTACCTTTCACTAGCTTATGAACTTCTAAACGAGGTTTGCGACGACGACGGGAAGAATAAATCACATAGTAAAGCACACCCAATGCGGCATATTCATCCAACTTAATGGTATACTCTTTACGGTAATTTGGGGAAACTACTTCCAGCACCAAAATCGGGACAACGTTTTCATCCCACAATACATAACTAGGGCGTAGTTCTTCATCATAACAACGTTCTACGCCCAAACTCAAAAAGCCATCTGGCACTATTGGTAGTTCATCGGGGTGATAATAAATACCCATGTCTACTCCAAAAAACCAATCCATGCGTTCTGCCCAAAGTATGAGCAGTGTCGATTTCAGCAATCCCGGTATTAATTCTTGCAGTTCGTTATCCACAGGCGTTTCATCCGAGTCGGGTAGTTCTTCAGCAGAGGGCAAGTACCTGGGCAGATTGAAATTTAACATCACTACTTTCCCCAACACTCACAACTATTATATGAAATTTGTCATTTAGGTACATCTGAGTAATTCCATTACTATAGAGTACGTAAGGCTGCTAGTTTGTTATAAAAACACATAATTTTTGCTGAATTGTTGCGGATAAGGACTAAACTTAAAAATCTTGTACAGCAAATTCGTAAGCAGTCAGGAGTCAGTGGTTCGACTTCGCTCACCTACCGGAGTCAGAATGTTTTATCAAACAGTAGATTATCAAATATATGATTTTGGACGTAACTGTTAAAAACCTGACTGCTGACCGCTAATAGCTAAATGCTTGCGGAAAACCTATAATTGTAAATGAAGTAATCATGTCTAAGGTTCTTGTTTCCGATCCCATTGACCAAGCTGGTATTGACATTCTTTCCCAAGTTGCCACGGTTGATGTCAAAACAAATCTAAAACCAGCAGAACTAATAGAAATTATTAGTGAGTATGACGCGCTGATGATTCGTTCTGGAACTCGCGTGACTCAAGAAATTATTGAAGCCAGTACCCAATTAAAAATTATTGGACGTGCTGGTGTGGGTGTGGATAATGTGGATGTTCCTGCTGCTACTCGCAAAGGTATTGTAGTTGTTAATTCCCCAGAAGGAAATACCATTGCGGCTGCCGAACACGCATTAGCAATGATGTTATCTTTATCTCGTCATATCCCCGATGCTAATGCTTCTGTAAAAAGGGGAGAATGGGACAGAAAAACTTTTGTTGGTGCGGAAGTCTATAAGAAAACCCTGGGTATTGTAGGGTTAGGGAAAATTGGTTCTCATGTTGCTCATGTAGCAAAAGCAATGGGGATGAAGCTATTAGCTTATGATCCCTTTATTTCTACAGAACGGGCAGAACAAATTGGTTGTCAGTTGGTAGATTTAGATTTATTATTCCAACAAGCAGACTATATCACTTTACACATTCCCAAAACTCCAGAAACTGCCAATTTAATCAATGCTAAAACTTTGGCAAAGATGAAACCCACTACCAGAATTATTAACTGTGCTAGGGGGGGAATTATTGATGAGGCAGCATTGGCAGCGGCGATTAAAGAAGGTAAAATTGCAGGTGCAGCTTTAGATGTATTCGACTCTGAACCTTTGGGAGAATCTGAGTTGCGATCGCTGGGTAAAGATATAATTCTCACACCCCATTTAGGTGCATCTACCGCCGAAGCCCAAGTAAACGTAGCCATAGACGTGGCAGAACAAATCCGCGATGTGTTGTTAGGACTACCAGCCCGTTCTGCGGTAAATATTCCAGGACTCGGACCCGATATCCTGGAAGAATTCAAACCTTATATGCAGTTGGCGGAAACCTTGGGTAACTTGGTTGGACAACTAGCAGGTGGCAGAGTGGAAACACTGAATGTCAAACTACAAGGGGATCTGGCTACTAATAAGAGTCAGCCTTTAGTAGTAGCGGCGCTCAAAGGTCTACTTTACCAAGCATTGCGGGAACGAGTAAATTATGTCAATGCCAGCATAGAAGCTAAAGAAAGAGGTATTCGGGTAATTGAAACGCGGGATGCTTCAGCAAGAGACTATGCAGGTTCGCTACATTTGGAAGCTACTGGTACTTTGGGTACTCATTCGGTGACAGGTGCTTTGTTGGGTGATAAGGAAATTCACTTAACCGATGTGGATGGTTTCCCCATTAATGTGCCACCTAGCAAATATATGCTGTTCACCTTACACCGGGATATGCCAGGAATTATCGGTAAACTCGGTTCTTTACTGGGCAGTTTTAACGTTAACATTGCCAGTATGCAGGTAGGAAGGAAAATCGTCCGTGGTGATGCAGTAATGGCTTTAAGTATTGATGATCCTTTACCAGATGGCATCTTGGATGAAATTAAACAAGTATCTGGTATTCGGGATGCTTATACAGTGACACTTTAAATTTTGGATTTTGGATTTTGGATTTTGGATTGAACACAGGTAATTAAGTTATTGTTTTTTTAATCGAGCAATCATAAATCACCTATAACCAATCTAAAATCTAAAATCTAAAATCTAAAATTTTATGGCAAATACTTGGTGGGAACTGAAAATTTTATGTGAACCAGACCTGGAAGATTCTATCTTTTGGCGACTGGAAACTTTTGGCTGTCGTGGTACTGCTATTGAAAGTAAAGGAAATTCATCGCTGTTAAAGGCTTATTTGCCTAGCTTTCAAGCACAATTATTAGATTTATCGGCGTTATCTTTATGGTTGCGTCAAGATGCTTTGTGTATCGGGTTGCCTTCTCCGCTGCTACACTGGAATTTGATTGATGAGGAAGACTGGTCTAGTAGTTGGAAACAGTATTGGCAACCTCAAGATATTGGCGATCGCTTCTTGATCAACCCCGCATGGCTACCATTACCTGCATCATCAGAACGGTTGGTGATTCGTCTTGATCCTGGTGTTGCTTTTGGTACAGGTAATCACGCCACAACTCAACTATGTCTAGAATCTTTGGAAATGCGCCTCAGTGCAATTCCTGATTCTTTCATAGGTACAGAGAATAAAAAAGATTCCCTAGTAATTGCGGATATTGGCTGCGGTTCGGGTATCCTTTCTGTAGGTGCTATACTCCTGGGGGCAAAAAAAGTTTATGCAGTTGATAATGATCCTTTGGCGGTAAAATCAACTTTGAGCAATCGCACCCTTAATGATATTAATTCAGAACGCTTGATTCCAGCCTTGGGTAGTGTGGACGTTTTGACAAAAATAATTGATCAGCCAGTTGATGGTATTGTTTGTAATATTTTGGCTGATGTCATTATTGAGTTAATTCCAGAAATGGGAGCTATTACTAAACCAAGTACCTGGGGTATTTTTAGTGGTATTTTATTAGAACAATCTAAAGCTGTTGCTGATGTTTTAGAACAAAATGGTTGGGTTGTGGCTACTCTCTGGAAACGCAAAGAATGGTGTTGTTTAAATGCACGTCGTTCTTAAATTAGGGAATAGGTGACAGGTGACAGGTGACAGGTGACAGGTGACAGTAATTAGAGAGTATAAAACAGTGAATAGGTTAAGAAGCAAAACCGAATTTGATTAACTTTCCCCAATCACCAATCACCAATCACCAATCACCAATCACCTTAAATAAAAGGTTGCAAGTGTTGAATTAACTCTCGTGCTTGAAATACACCTTCAATTCTATCTACAGGTTGACCATTCTTAAATAATACCAAGGTTGGTAGGGCTTCTATTTGATATTGAGTGGCTAATTGAGTGTATTTTTCGGTGTCAATTTTGACAATTCGTAAACAGTCTTTCAATTGAGCATTCACTTGTTCTAAAATTGGACCCATCATCTGACAGGGACCACACCATTCAGCGTAAAAGTCTACTAACACTGGTACATCTGAACCAGAGAGCATTTCTTCAAAGCTGTTAAACTGCTTTTTAGTTGTCATGATGGCACACACCTATTTTTATTCTTTGTTTTTTAATGGTAGTTCTTAGAAATTAGAATCGGTGGAATTTTATTTTTTCTTGAGAAATTTTGCGGTTTCTTGATATTGGTTGATGTTCTCAATAAATTTATTAAGTATTGTTTCTAAATTTAAACATTTTCTTTTTTTGTGGTGATCAAATCCGTATCGGCTCAATAAGTAGGGAAAAAAGAAAAAACGCTCAAAGTGAGCAAGGGAGACAAAGCGTTGTAGAATATGGGGCATGACGCAAAAACCGCAATAAGAAAAAAACACACAGCTAGACCATTGGTGAAAAGTTAAGGAAAAGGAGAAATTGTCAAGGGTGGTATTTGCAGTGAGCAAAAATAGTGGGAAACTCAATCTAGACAAGTAATTGAGCGATTGAGAACAGCCATGACTACCAGCAAAAAAACCAATAGAAACCACGCAAGAAAGAAACAGCGACCAATGGTGGAAGACGAAGTAATTGCAGAGCAACTGGAAAGATTACTGACACCAGCGATGACAAATTAAGAAAATTACTACAGAAAACTAGGACTCAGAGAACGGATACTGAATTTGCCGTTAGAAAGTTATTTCTGTACCTAGAAATCTTCAATTTGATGATTTAGTGACTTTAGTTGAAGCCTTTGGTTTTTCTTTATCACGTATCAACGGTAGTGATCACATTTTTACTCATCCAACTAGCATTACTTAAAAAATTAGGTATTATTTAAGACAATATATCACTTTAACTTTTTATGTCGGCGAGAGATATTTTTCACAATGCAGTTAGGTTAGCTTTAGAAAAAGATGGTTGGTTAATTACTGCTGATCCTTTAATATTTATAGTAGATACTATAGAATTTCGTATTGATTTAGGAGCAGAGCGACTTTTAGGAGCAGAAAAAGAAGGACAAAAAATCGCTGTTGAGATAAAATCTTTTTTAGAGAAATCGGCAATTAGTGAATTTCATACAGCTTTAGGACAAACACTTAATTACCGTTCTATTTTAAGAAAAGAAGAACCTGATCGTATTTTATATTTAGCAATTTGCATCTGGTAAATTAGCAAATGCTTCTCCCACAGTAACATAAGGTAATAATCCCAATAATTGACAACTAGGACTATGAGTAGGCAATGGTAAATCAATACTACCAATATCTTTTCTAGAACCAATAAAAAACAATCTTTTCCTTAATTGAGGAGTACCGAAATCAGCAGCTAAAAGTACACCTGATGATAAATTATAACCTAAATCAATCATACTATTACAAATTTCTTGATATAGCTTTCCACCTCCTAAACCCTTCAAATTAGAAACATTTTCCATCACAAAAAAAGCTGGTTGCAAACACTCCACAAACCGTAAAAAATCATAAATCATACTACCCCGTTGATCTTGCAACCCTCTTTGTTTACCTGCTTGACTAAAAGCTTGACAGGGAGGACCACCAAAAATAATATCAGGTTTATTTATTTCACCTGAAACATTTTGCCAAAAGCTTAACGGATCTGTAATCTGAGAAATATCCTCTTCTATAACCTGAATGCGATCGCCAAAATAACTATTTAAAGTTGCACAAGCATCTACCCAATTATCAACAGCTACCTTAGTTTTGATCCCTGCTATATCAGCACCAATATCCATACCTCCCGCACCACTAAATAAACTGAGTGCAGTCAAAGAACGATTTTCAAATCCTAATAAGTTAGCTTGTTTAACTAATTGTTCAAATACAGCTTTTGCAAGTGGAAAAGGTACAGCATTACCAACTTGAAGCTGACAACTGGTTAAAGTTCCCTGTAATTTTAAATCATCAGGTAATCCTTGTAAACGAGCCGCTTCACGCACAGTAATAAATCTGTTTTGATATGGGTGGACAAACTTATTAAAAACATAACCTGTTACTGTTAATGAAGGTTTTTCAGGATCAAGACGAATCATCCTTAAATTGGGTCCACCTTGCCGATTAGGATCATACTTCACATAAAATTTAAAGCTTTCATGCCAAAGTTCTTCCGGTAAATCTTGCATTTTTTGCCCGATTTTTAGAGCGTTGATTCTTTTTTGTACATCCACACCTACCCGTCTAGCAACGTGATTAGAAACCACTGTCAAAGAAATATTAAAATCTAAACTTTTGCTTAATCCATTCATCTCTTATATGACTTTCAGTAAAGGTTATTATACCATCAAACAGATTAAAAACTTCTTTTTCTGCTGGTAAATCAGCAACAGTTTTTGCTTGTCCAGTTTCATCTATAGTCCAAACAATATCTTGAAGTTCTAATAAATAATCATTATAGTGACGCACAGCATGAATATTAGATAATATAGCAGTTTTTACGCTTATTGTACTAGGCTTTGGCTTTTGGGAAGCAGCAATTTTTAATACTTGATAAATTCCTTTTTTAATATCATCAGTTCTATCCATTCCTACACTAGATTTACTATCAGAAATAGATTCATATCCTTCACCACTTCTTCTTTGCGGCCAATTTTCAGGTCTAGGAATCGGTTGTCCACAAGCATTAGTTAACCAATAAACAGGTTCTGGGAAATTTCCCCTACCCCTTGCAGCTTTGTTATATGCAGAAAAAGCTATACTCCAAAACTGGAAATAACGATGAAAAAGTTGATTATCATCATTAAAAGCTGCCCCCATTTGCTCATATACCCATACCGAAGATTTATTACTTCCTTTGATTCCTAAATTTATCAGTTCATATTTATATGTGTCATTTTCTAACTTTGGGAGAAGAATATGCAAATTAGATGCACTAATAAAAGAATTATCAGTAGGTGAATGTGAACGAGATAATAATTCACCTTCATTTCCCAATTCAGTTTGTATTTCAACAGGTACTGCTAGAGGTAAAGTAGTCAGTGGAGCAGCCTTAACTTCTGAAAGTAAAACTATATTCTCCTTTGAATCATAAATTATTACATCAATAGGTTCAATACCATGATATATTTCTAAATCTTGTGAATTGATTTTAAATAAGTGTTTTAAGAATACACATAGTAAACGACTTGTTGTTTTACCAATTGTTCCCGATGGTGGTTTATTTGCCTGATGAAATAAGAAATCACCTTGCAAAATACATCTTGGACAGGTGTTAGTATATGGATAAATTAACAGAGGTGAATTATCAATTGGACAGTAAAGCCATCTTTTATTAGTTAATTTTCCATAGTATTCAGCAGCAACGATTAAATCAAATGCAGCAGCTAGTGAAATTCCAGGAGCAGTAGAAGTCACTTGTGCATTTTCCAAAGCTTTCTGAATCAGAATTGTTGCTAATGCTTCTTCGTGAGCATATACTTCTACAGGCTTTACTCTTGCTAAAAGGTTGGCTATTTCATCAACTTTAACGGATTCATCCTGATTATTTTTCATGGTTATTCAAATAAACAATATACTAATCATATAATGAATATTCTTTTTTTACCTTCATGAAGGTTATGTTATGAGTCCCATCCCCAAAAGCGTAGTAGAAATAGTAAAGGGAATGACAACCAAAATCTTCATAAATTTATTGCGTTGGGTTGCGATGCGATGCAGCTTAACCTAACCTACGAATATAATAAAAGATTGAAATTACAATACCTTACATAAATTAAACCTGCTAGTATTTCCACCCATTAAACAGGAGATAGTTTTATGGAAAGAATAAATTATCCTGAATTAGTAAAAACCGTATTAGCAAGACATACCGAAAATCATAGATCAGAAGGAACAGAAAAAGAGTTAATTTTTGACAATGAAAGAAATCGCTATTAACTCATTTTCAGCAGGATGATCTGACAGAAAAAATCACACACCATTCTTACTTTGCGTTCTTCCTTTGTGTCTTAGCGTCTTTGCGTGAGATAAAAAATATTGATAATTGCTATACTCTAAACATGACCACAAACTTATTCCATACTAACAATAAAAATATATGACTCTTAGCCAATCTCACCAATATTTATCCCCAGAAGAATATTTAGAATTAGAAAAAACTAGCCCTATTAAACATGAATATATTCAAGGGCAAATTTACGCAATGGCAGGTGCTAGTGATTCTCATGTGACAATTACTACTAATTTAGTTGCTCTTTTAAGAAATCATATTCGCGCTACAGGATGCCGTCTTTATGTTGCTGATATGAAAGCCAGAATTGAAACTCTGGATATTTTTTATTCTCCTGATCTTATGGTAACTTGCGATTCAAGAGATACAGAATTTGAATATTTTAAACGCTATCCAAGTTTAATTATTGAAGTTTTATCACCTGCAACTGAAGCCTTTGATAGAGGAGATAAATTCATTAGACATCTCCGAAAACTATCTAACCTTCACCACAACTGCTTTTGAGGAAATGAAGGTAAAGTGCAAAGATACTCAGATTATACGCTAGAATCAGTGCTGAAGATGCCTGCTATTGGGAATTAGCCA
>NZ_JADEXH010000050.1:0-34713 GCF_015207205.1 Sphaerospermopsis sp. LEGE 08334
TTAATTTCAACAATCCCCGAATCAGAATTTATTGATAGTACAATACCAGGATATAAATTAGCATCAAAAACCGAAAATTATGCCGGAATAGAACAAAGATGGTTAGTAGTGCAAAGTCAAGAAAGAAAAGAATCAGACCTGCGTAAGCTCACCCAAAAAATTACCAAGGCAGAATTAAAAGCTGTGCAAGATTTGAAAAAGTTATCACAAGAAGAATTTGCTTGTGAGGCTGATGCTATCAAGGCATTATCGAAATTATCAAAACAGTTCAAATATCACCAAATTAACGAAAGTAAGGTTACTCAAGTCAAATCTAGCAAAAAAGATTCTTCAGAAGAAATTAATTTTGATTTTTTATCTCCGTAATTTCCCTTTGTGACAGTTTGGGGTGCGGAATGTGGGTTACATATTATTTGCTTCTCATTGTGATTTAATTAAAGTAATGTTGTAAATACACAGGTTGAGTATCTGCACAGTCTCAGCCATTAAAAAGCTGTTTTTAAACTAGATACGTAATAAATTATTATACTCAGTCCACAATCATAGAGAATGATGTATGTTTTCAAGCAATCAACAACTAAATTATCAATTCCTCCTGATAACACATATAGTTTGTGCAGATCAGCAGATCCACTCAGAAGAAGCTCAAGCTTTGCGTGACTTAGCTCAAGCAGCAAATATTGAAGAAAACACTTTACTAGAGATGGAAAAGATTTTATCTCAAGAAGATAAATATCTTTCTCTAGAATTGATTGCGGGTAAAATTCCTCATGGTCAGCAAACCGAGACAATGCGACAATTATTAACAATGGCGCATATTGATGGTTATTTTGCACCTTTAGAAAGAGAAATGATCTATAAAATAGGTCAAGTTTGGCATTGGTCAAAAAATGAGATAGATAAAATAATTCAAGAAGCGAAAAGTAAACAAACACAAAAAAATTATAAAAATAATGAAGATGAAGAATTATCTTTAGCTGCTAAGTTTTTGGAAAATGAATATAAATCAGGTTTATCACGTGCCATCATTAATTTAGTTGTCAAGATTTCTCCTGATGCTATTAAAGAAACAGTATCAAAATTAGAACGAGAAATATTAATCAAAGGACCAGAGTATGATAAAGCCATAGAACATTGTAGTAAAATCGCCAAAGAAGATTATGATTTTGCTTTTAATGCACTTGCTCAAGTTGATAAAGCACTAAAAACTTTAGCCAGAAATCTGGAAAATACTATTAAGCAAATAGAAAATAGGACAAATAGTAAAGGTCAAGCTAATACGGCGAAAGAAGTAGCTCAACAACTAGATTATAGTAGAAAAGCATTAAGAGAAGATATTATTAAAGAATTATTACTTGTTCGTGAATCTCTATACTCCAAACAGCGAGCATTAAATCATTTTAGTATTGCTTTTATGGGCAGAACCAAAGCCGGAAAAAGCACATTACACGCTATTATTACTAGAGAAGGTTGGGATGCTATTGGTGTTGGAACACAAAGAACCACTCGTTTAAATAGGGTTTATGAATGGAAAAATATCCGCATTATTGATACTCCTGGTATTGGCGCACCTGGGGGTAAAAGTGATGAAGAAATAGCGAAAAGTATAGTTGATGAATCAGATGTAATTTGTTATGTCGTTACTAACGATAGTATCCAAGAGACAGAGTTTCAATTTATGAAACTGTTGAAAGAGAAAACCAAACCATTAATTATTTTACTCAATGTTAAACATAATTTGCGTGAAAGTCGGCGTTTAGAGCATTTCTTGAAAAATCCTAATAAGCTATTTGAAATGGAAGGTAATAGCGGGATTGGTGGACATTTTGAGCGCATTCATCGCTATGCAAAACAACAATATGCAAATGATTACTTCTCAATTGTTCCTGTAATGTTGCTTGCTGCTCAAATGAATAATGAGCCAGAACATCAAGAAATTAAAGAAAAACTATTTAAGGCTAGTAGAATACAAGATTTTCTAGATTCTATTCGGGAATCATTAGTTAAATATGGTGCAATTAGAAGATCACAAACTTTATTAGGTTCTACGGTGGGAGCTATTGATTCACCTTATCAATGGGTAAATGAACAAATTAACATTTATGAACAGTTAATACAAACCCTAAAAAATAAACGGGAGGAAATCAAGAGAAAAATTAAAAAAGCTGAAGACGATACTTATAGAAGTTTAAAATTAGAAATAGACTCAATTTTTAATAGTGCTATTAATAGTATTCAACCCTTTGCAGAACAACATTGGAAGGATAATCAAGAAAGTTTGAATGCTGGTTGGCAAAATAAGTTAAAAGAAATTAGATTTCAAGAACGGATTCAATCAGCTTATGAAGATGCAGGGAAAAAGTTTAATACAGAAGTTCAAGAAGTAATTGCTGAAGTAGGTACAGAATTAGAATTAATGGCTCAACTTAATGTTGGCAAAGACTTTAAACTGAAAGAAAATCATAAAAAACCTTTTTGGACTAATCCAGGATTTATTACTGGTGTTATTTCTGGAGTAGTTGCACTATTGATTTTTTTACCTGGAGGAATTCCTGTTACTCTACCTTTCATTGCTACAGCTATTGGTGCAGCTATTGCTAGTATTACTTCTTGGTTTAAATCTGAGGATCAAAAGCGGCGTGAAGCAGTGGCAAAAATAAGCTCATCTTTAAGAGAAGAATTAAATAAAAATAAAGATAAAGTTAACTCTGACTTAAAGAAAAGTTTTACAAACTACTGCGATTTTGCTACTACAAATATTATACAATACTTTGATGAATTGATAGGAGGTTTAGAAGCAATCAACCAAAATCTCAAAACGGCAAATAATCAAATAAATCTTGCTAATAATTATCTGAATCAAGCCTATGCTAAAAGAATCATAGATTGGAGTGTTGACAAATATGAACAGTTAACGGAGGAAGGAATCAAAAATACAATTTCTCAAGTTGATCGTCAATTTGGGCGTACACTCACAATTCATACGAAACTAGAGTTAGATATTCGTAAATCTCAATCTGATATTCAAGCAATATTACAAGAAGATATTGTGATTAAATTTCCAGTTAATAATTAAGGAGCTAACTATTATGTTACCAGGACAAAGAAAAATCCAAGCTACTGAAGTTGTCAATCATCTTAACAATTGCTATAAAAACCTGAATCAATTACTATTACAAGGTGATAATCAAGAATTACTGCAAATTCGCCAAAAAATGATTAACGAATTAGAAGATTATCGCAAAGATGGTATTTTATCAGTTGCTTTTGTGGGTCAATATAGTGCAGGTAAATCTACAATAATTTCCGCTATTACTGGTAAACGGGATATTAAAATAGATGCGGATATAGCGACTGATGCAACCAGTAATTATTATTGGGAAGGAATTAATTTAATTGATACTCCTGGACTTTTTACAGAGCGTAAAGATCATGATTATAAAACTTATAACGCTATTCATAAAGCTGATTTATTAGTTTTTTGTTTGACATCAATGTTGTTTGATTCCATAACAATAGAGAACTTTAAAAAATTAGCTTATGAAAAAGGTTATCGCTGGAAAATGATGTTAGTTGTTAATAAAATGTCTGATGAAGCAGGAGATGATGAACAAAAAATAATTAATTACCGTAAAAGTTTAGCAGAAGCATTAAAACCTTATAAAATAGATGAATTTTCTCTCTGTTTTATTGATGCTAAAGATTATTGTGAAGGTATAGATACAGACGATGATTTTTTAATTGAAATTAGCAGATTCGATAGTTTTACTGATTCTTTAAATAATTTTGTTGATAGTCGTCGTTCTCTCGCTCGTTTAGATACACCAGTGAGAATAGTTTTGAGTGGAATTAATGACGCACAAATTTGTATTAGTCGTGATAATAATGAAGATACAGCATTTTTTGAAATTCTCAAACGGTTATCTCGTACAGTAAACCAAGAACGAGAAAGACTGAGAAATAAAGTCAAAAATATTGCTTTAAACTTATGTTTAGCAGTTACCAATGAAGGAACAATACTAGCTTCAGCATTGGGAGATGGAAACTCTGAAATTTGCAAGGAACAAACAGAAATTAATGTACGTACTCACTATGAAAAAGCTACTAATGATATGGAATATTGTATAAATGATGCTTTTTATTCTATTCAGAAAGAAATAGAAAGTGTTTTTAATAGTGATTTAGTCAAGACTTTTGTTAATAGATTGCAGTTTCAATATGAAATTTATGCAGAAAATTCCGATGCTGGTATAGATTTGAAGAAGATAGTTAACCAAATTAAAGAATTATCAAAAATTGGTGAAAAAATAGGTATAAACTCATTCAGGAATAATTGGACAAATACCTATCAAGGAGAGGGATTTTTACGTTCTATTGATGTTGCAGGTAGTCAGCTACATCATGCTGTACGTTCAGTGGGAGAGTCTTTAGGCTATAATTTTCGACCTTGGGAAGCGGTTAATTTGGCTAAAGATATTGGCAACTCTTTTATGATTATTGGTAATGTTGTAGCAGGACTAGGAGTATTATCAGAAATTTATCAATTATATGCTGAGAAAAAATTATCTGATGCCCGTTTAAATATTACCAGCCAATTTATCAAAATGGGGGAAAGTTTAAAAGAGCAAATAAATGAACAACTTGCAGAAATTGAAATCAAACTGTATGGAGAAATTGAAAATCAAATTGCCGAAGCTAGAAGGAAACAAGAGGAGTCCATAACATCTGCTAATAAAGGGATGCAACAACTCACACAGATTAGAAATGAATTAGAATCTATTTTGCAAAAAATTACAAAAGCGTCAACAAAATTAGTAGGATGAACTAAAAATAATCTGTATTTTTGAAGGACACCCAGATGAGTGACACAACACTTTCCATATCAATCACAGAACTAATCCCCATGCTAACAGCCATAGCAGAACGCAACTGGGAAAAATTTCAAGAAATCGAGAAACAATTTGTTTCACGACACGGCATAGAAGCATGGGAAGAATTTTTCGCCTTTCGACTCAAACCAGCATTAGACAAAGACTCAGATCGCTGGCTATTAGTGCAGTGGTGCAGTGAAGGAATTGTATCCATAAAAAACGTGGCTTAACTTCTCAAACGAGAAAATCAACAGCAACTTTTAGATACTTGCACCACACCCTTAAACTTCCCTTACTTCCTTTGCGCCTTTGCGCCTTTGCGTGAGACTTAAAAAAGTGGTGCATCTCTCTAAAAAACCCTCTTCTTCTCTTCTTCCTTCGTGTTCTTCGTGCCTTCGTGGTTTATTAAATCCTGTAAATCCTAAAATCCTGGACATCCTGATTCAGACAAAAAAAATCCCCGACATCTTCAAGATATCGAGGATCTAAAAACACAAACTAACCCAACTTAATAGTTTTCGTAATCACCGATAAACTTTCCTCAAACAAAGCCTCACGCCCCCAACGTTGTACCTGCTGACTTAACAAAAACTCCGGTTTTTGTTCAGCAAGAGAACTAACTTGTTGAAATAAACCAGCAGATTGAGCGCCACCTTGAGTTTCCATCCGCATACAACCGCCGGTTTCAGAACAAATTACCGTACCACAATTAGCTTGAGTATTAGTAGAACTCAAACGCAAAGCAATCAAATCACCAACAATTTCCCCAATATCAGCAACAGGAACACCTGCTAACTCTGCCTCAATTTGTCTTTGATCTTTCGACACAAAAACAATATTGGTAATATCATAATCACCAAATTCTTTTTTGTAAGAAACAGGTTGCCATTCCAAGCGACTCGCTAACCAACCCAAAAATAATAAAGCTTGGGCAGCATTGCCTTTTTCATAATCAATATTTACCCGATCAACTTCCCTCAAACCTGCACGACGTTGGGGCGCATCATAAGCTTCGGCCGTTAATTCTTGCCATGCAGATAAACGTCGCCAATTTAAATCAGCTAAAGGAACTCCTGTATCTGCCAAATCTTGTAAAGTTAATAAATCACTTTCAGGAGCATTAAAATTACAAGAATCAACAATTACATTATTACAAACTGCCGCCAATCTCTTAAACAAAGGATTTTGAGAATCAGGAGTAGCTTTCCACCATAAAAACTTAGGCAAACCACCAATTAACAAAGCGGGAATCATCCCCCCAATACGTTCTAAAGCCGCAGCAGTACCAGTTAAGGTAATGTATTCACAACAAATTAATGTACTAGAAGACTGCTTTTGAATAGGACAATAGGCAGAAACCTGCGCCTTTACACCCTCATCTTCCCCCGCGATCGGACATAAAGCAATAATCCGGCAAGGGTTACGCAAAGCAATTTCATCAGCAATAGTGGGACTGGTGGGACTATAAGTGTAACCCATCGCAGCACCATGACTATCACCATGTTCCCCACTGTGCTGAAGTTTAAAATATTCTTCCCGTAAAACCTTGATGGTTTCCGGTGTGGGAGTACCAGTTTCTAGGAGTCCGTGTTTTTTCTGTAATTCCCGGAGTGAAGTTTGGGTTTGGGGTCCCAAAATCCCATCAATAGGACCGTTATAAACACCAATAGCGGCTAACAAATACTGGGTTTCTTCTGGTTCATAAACCACCAGAGTAAATGTTGCAGCACGGGTAGCCGCAGGTAAACCGCCTTCTTCCCCTTGAATACCGTAACTTTGCCAAATTTGACTGAGTTCGTTTTCAATATCAGTCAAACAAACATCTTTAGGGGCTTGGAGAGAATAAATTGTAGAAGCTTCAGTAGCCATAATTTTGGATTTTAGATTTTGGATTTTGGATTTTGGATTTTAGATAAATCCTGGAAATCCTGGAGAATTTTAGGTTTTGAATTTGGGATTTTAGATTTTAGATGAATCATAGAAATTCTGATTCAAACTATTTCGGATTAATGATTGAATAATGAGTGTTAGTTATTTGGTAATTTTGATTTTTTTAATTACCAAGTCCTAATCATCAATCACCAATCCAAAATCTAAAATCTAAAATCTAAAATTCTAGAGTCTGCGCCAACGGCGGCCGTCTTGGTTGATTAATAATTCAGCTTCTGCTGGTTCCCAAGTACCCGCTTCATACTGAGGAACAGTGGCGGGATCTGCGGGTAAGTCCCAAACAGACAGCGCAGGTGTAACTACACGCCAAGCAGCTTCTACTTCGTCAGATCGGGTAAATAATGTTTGGTCGCCCATCATACAATCTAAAAACAGGCGATCATAGGCATCAGATGTAGCTTCAATCCCAAATGAACCATAAGTAAAGTCCATATCCACAGAACGGGTACGGAAGTCACCACCGGGCATTTTTACATCAAAACGGAGCGAAATACCTTCATTTGGTTGTATCCGCATGGTTAAAATATTGGCGTTTGCTTGTAATGCGGCAGAGGGGAACATTCTCGAAGGTACTTCCCGGAAATGGATGGAAATTTCACTCACTTTTTTCGGCATCCGTTTACCAGTCCGCAGATAGAAAGGTACACCTTGCCAACGCCAGTTATCCACCACAAATTTCATTGCTACATAAGTGGGTGTGGTGGAATTGGGATCAACTCCCGGTTCTTCTCGATATCCAGGAACTTTTTCTCCTTTCATCCAACCGGCGCTATATTGTCCGCGAATGGCAGAACGGGAAAGGTTATTGACATCTGCTAAACGAGTGGCTTGTAATACTTTCACCTTTTCTGTACGGATACTGTCAGCATCCATCGCGTTAGGTGCTTCCATTGCGGTTAAACAATACAACTGCATGAGGTGGTTTTGCAGCATATCCCGCAACGCCCCGGCACTTTCATAATATCCGGCTCTGTCTTCTACACCGACTGTTTCAGCGACGGTGATTTGTACATGATCCACAAATTGCCGATTCCATAATGGCTCAAAAATGGCATTGGCAAAACGGAACACTAACAGGTTTTGGACTGTTTCTTTACCCAGATAGTGGTCAATGCGGTAAACTTGGTTTTCTTTACAAACCTTCTGGACTACTTGGTTGAGACTTTGCGCCGATGCTAAATCACGCCCAAAGGGTTTTTCAATAACGAGACGGTGTTTGTAGGGATCTTCTAACATTCCCGCCGAACCTAGCTGTTTAATAGCTTCGGGGAAGAAGTTGGGAGCAACAGAAAGGTAAAACATCCGATTTCCCCGTGTTCCCCGTTGGGGGTCGAGTTCAGCGAGGAAGTTTTTCAGTTTTTGGTAACTTTCAGGGTTGTCAATGTCACCGGAACAGTAAAATAAACCTTTAGAAAAATCTTGCCAGAGTTCTCCCAGTTCGACTTTGCTGTGAGCTTCCCGCATTCCTTTTTCCATCTGTTCCCGGAAATAATCATGAGTCCAGTCACGACGGGCAACACCCACAATGGTGGTTTCTGGGGGAATGCGTCTTTCCCGACGGAGTTTAAATAATGCAGGTACGAGTTTACGCCAGGTTAAATCCCCTGACGCGCCAAAGATAACAATAATTTGGGGTTCGGCCATCCCCTGTTGTTGTAAACCAACCCGCAAGGGATTTTCTAACAGACTGACCATAAGGATTTTGGATTTTAGATTTTGGATTTTAGATTAGGGGACAGGTGACAGGTGACAGGTGACAGGTGACAGGTGATTATTGAATTATCTATCAACCTCCCCTGCTTCCCCTGCTCTCTTCCCTGTTCCCTGTTCCCTGTTCCCTGTTCCCTATACTGGTGACAATACCTTGAGTTTCTCTTCTAAAGAGTTCATTAGGGACTGGAAGGGCTGAACAAATTTGTCGATACCCTCTACAAGTAGTTCTGACATCACTGCATCGAGATTGATGTTGATGTCAGGATCTTTTAAGCTTTCGATGAGGTTTTGAGCTTCTGCAACTCCTGTTTCTAAACTGTCACTCACATGACAATGATCAGCACAGGCTTTAATAGTCCCTGGTGGTAGAGTGTTTACTGTGTCATGTCCGATTAATTCGTTAACATACATGACATCGCTGTAGCTGGGGTCTTTGGTGCTGGTACTTGCCCAGAGGAGACGTTGCACTTTTGCCCCTTTAGCGGCTAATGCTTGCCACCTATCACTGGCAATTATATTTTGATATTCTTGATAGGCGATTTTTGCATTGGCGATCGCAATTTTTCCTCTTACAGCCCTAAGTTTTGCCTCAAAGGTAATATCATCAACGCCTTTCTGTAATTTGCTATCAATCTTAGCATCAATGTTGGTATCAATCCGACTCAAGAAAAAGCTGGCTACTGAAGCAATTTTACTAATGTCCTGACCTTCATTTACCCGTTTTTCTAAACCCCGAATATAAGCCCAAGCTGCATTTACATAGCTTTCTACTGCAAATAACAGGGTAATGTTAACGTTAATTCCTGCGGCTATTGTCGCCTCTACAGCAGGTAAACCAGCTTCAGTTCCCGGAATTTTAATCATCACATTTTCCCGCCCAATTTCTTGGAAATAGCGCCGGGCTTCATCTATTGTAGCTTGGGTATCATGGGCGATGGTTGGTGGGACTTCAATACTCACATAACCATCAACTCCATTAGTGGCATCATACACAGAGCGCAAAATATCACAAGCATTGCGGATATCTGCAAAAACCAGAGACTCATAAATTTTGTATGTGGGTAAACTTGCCCGTATTCCTGCTTCAATATCAGCATCATAAATGGCATTACCAGTAATTGCTTTTTCAAAAATGGCTGGGTTGGAGGTAATACCAGAGATTCCTTGATTTTCTACTAGGTTTTGCAGTTCCCCTGATTGAATAATGTCACGGCTTAAATTATCCATCCAGATGCTTTGTCCGTGGTTTTTGATCTCTAATAAATGATTGGTTGCCATAACTATTTTTTAACTCCTGTTAACATTGTTTTTTGTGAAGTTAAAAATTTTAATCATCCTCTTTTCTTGGTGTAGAAATGCCAATTTTTATGAATGAACCGCAAAGTACGCAAAGTATGCGTTTACCGAAGGTGTTCCCGAAGGGTAGGAAGAGGGAAGAAAAGAGGAAGAAAAGAATTTATCAATCAAATAATTCGGCGTTTCTTGACCAGGAAATGGTTTAATTGAGTGTATTTTTCACTTCACATCCAAACATTGCTAGTCCTACATTCCAATCCCAGAGTGCCAATGTTTAGCTTCGATTACTGGCCATAATAAATGCTTTTGCTGGATTTTGGCTACTGACCTTTTTGAATAAATGACTCGACTTTAGCTACATCCTGTTGACTACCAATAATTAATGGTGTGCGTTGGTGTAGTTTGGTTGGTACTACATCTAAAATATCCTTTGTTCCAGTAGTAGCAAGTCCTCCAGCTTGTTCTATCAAATATGCTAAAGGTGCAGTTTCATACAGTAGTCGTAGCTTACCTTCTGGTTTTTGTAATGTACCAGGATAGAGAAATACACCACCCTGAACTAAAATTCTGTGAATATCGCTCACCATCGCCCCACTATAACGGGCAGTGTAACCTTCTGTACGATGAACATAACGAATATACTCTCTAAAGGATTCTTCCCACTGCCAGAAATTTCCTTCATTAACACTATAAACAGCACCATGTTCAGGAATTTTGACGTTTTCTTCTGTGAGAATAAATTCTCCTAAACTGGGATCAAGGGTAAAGAAATGTACACCTTTACCAATACTGTAAACTAGCATGGTACTTGGTCCATAAAGAATATAACCTGCTGCTAGTTGTTTCCTTCCGTTAGCGAGTAAGTCTTTAGCTTCACCATCTAAGTCTGTTCCTTCCTGTTGACGGATGGAAAAAATCGAACCTAAGCTTAAATTAATATCTGTATTAGATGAACCGTCAATGGGATCATATAATAGGGTGTAACGTCCAATGGGGCAATTTTCAGGGATGTAATAGGGTTTTTCCATTTCTTCGGAAGCTAGGCGACAAACTAAGCCACTTTGCTTAAATACGGAAATAAACACCTCATTTGCATAGACATCCATCTTTTTTACAGATTCACCTTGGACATTCACTTCTCCAGTGAAACCCAGAACATCTTCCATTAAACCTGCACGGGTAAACCGTCGTGCAATCAGTTTACCAGCTAAGGCGATGCGATTCATTAACGCACTTAAATCCTGGGCATCGGGTCCAAAACTCTGAAGTTGCTGAAGAACATGACGGGATAAGGTTGTACAATCTCTGTCTAGAGTTTTATCTGTTGATAATTCTGAAGGTGCTGTTAGTTGAGTCATTTTAGTTACTTCCTGGGATTTTGCTGTGAGGCCATGTTTATCTATAGCGATTTTTAGCCACTACTTCTATCTTAGGAAATGAGAAATTAAAAATTAAAAATTAAAAATTAAAATTTCTCGTTCCCAGTCTCAGACTGGGAATGCTGTCATTGAGTCTCTGACTCACAACGATAATATTGATGATTTTTGTCTGAATCAGGATTTTCAGGATTTGAGGATTTTCAGGATGTGGTATTTTGTCTGAATCAGGATTTCCAGGATGTAAGGATTTTCAGGATGTAATTTACCAATTACCAATTACCAATTACCAATTACCAATTACCAATTAACTATTTTGTCTGAATCAGGATATCCAGGATTTGAGGATTTTCAGGATGTGATTTTTCAATTCTGGTTTATTCTCTCCAATTATCTATTTGTAAAGGATAACCTAATAATTGAATTTTTTGATAATGTTTGGTATTTCCTGTAACTAAAATTAAATTATTTTCTATCGCAATAGAGGCAATTAATACATCTGCTAATCCTATAGGTTGTCCAGTTTTTTCTAAATCTGCATAAATCAATCCAGATAATTCTGCACTTTTTTGTTCTAAAGATAAGATTTCCATTTGTGGTAAATCTATTAAAAATTCTTGAATCCTGTCATTACGGTTTAATTTTCTCCATCCTTTGATAACTTCTGCAACTGTAATTACAGAAATAGTGTATTGTTTAAATATAGCTTTATAGGCAATGGCTCTAGTTATGACTTGGCTATTTTTACCCTTGCGAATTTCTGAAAGGATATCTGTGTCAATTAAAGATTTATTTTTCACTTTCCAGACAATATTTTTTATGCTCTATTTTGTAACATATCTTCAATCATTTGATCAACTAATTCTGCATCCTCCGACCATTTACCAATGAATGAATCATTGAGAATTTCCGGTTGTGTTAATTGCTCAATCATTGCTTTAATGAGATCGGAAAGTTGACAATGATGAGTTTGGGTTAGCTGTTGTATTTTGTCATACGTTTCTTGATCAAGTTCTATTTCTATTTTTTTCATAATTGTTACTTTTTTACTTTTTAAATTGAGACTATATCCTATTATAGCATATCTATTTTAACCTCACCTTTAAATAACGCTTATGTAGTTACCAAATTTTTTATAACTAAAATTTAGGTAAAGACTATTGAAATGTTAAACAATAGTCGTATTTTAAAAACTTGGTATCTAAGAATTATGGTAAATAATCTGGATTAAGAACATCCATAACAGAAAAAGGAGGATTTTCAGGAAATAAATTAGGAGACAATTTATATCTTTTCAGAATATATTGCCTAGCTTTTTGATAACATTCTTCAAAAATATCATCAAGCATATTTCTTAAACTCGGACTATCTTCCAGAGTTAATTCTATTTGTAATCTTTGTTCCGCAACTGTATTTCTCCATCCTCTAGCATTATTTTCTTTTTCTAAATGCCAATATTCCAGTTTTAATAAATGTTCAATTAATGTGATTAATCGGCTTTTTAATTCCTTTTTCTCGCTTCTACCCATGCTGTTGATTTCTTCTATTAAATTTTTAAGGTCTAATTCATCAAATTTGTTGTTTTCTAATAAATTGGCTGTGGTTTGTAGCCAAAGATAAAAATCTTGTTCATACAAATTTTTTGATTCGTTTTCTATTTTTACTTTTTCCATATTTAGTTACTATTTAAATAGAGATTTTCTGTTATTATACCACAGTTAGCACACCTGCCTCTACAATCATTAAAGAACTACTGACATCATGAAAATCATCCTCTACAGTAAACCCGGTTGCCATCTCTGTGAAGGTTTACAAGAAAAGCTAGAACAAATCACGAGTATTTCTTTTAATTTGGAAATACGCGATATTACGACTCGTGAAGATTGGTTTGCTGCTTATCAGTATGAAATTCCGGTTTTGTTTTTATCGAACCACAGAGGCACAGAGGACACAGAGGTGTTACAGTCTATACCCCGTCCTTCTCCACGCGCAAATGTTCGGCAGTTGGAACAATTGCTTTTAAAATATATTCCCAGTATGGAAAATAATAATGCAGAATAGGCGCAAGGTTAGCTTGTGGCGAGGTGCGATATATGAATTTACGGGAATTATTGGCGGTTGTTGATGGTTTAGAATGTCCTCAGTCTGCTGATGTGGAAGTTCAGGGGATCAAAACTAACTCCCATGCTTGCGGTGTGGGAGATTTGTTTATCGGGATGCCAGGTACTAGAGTAGATGGGGGTGAGTTTTGGGAGAGTGCTTTAGCTGCTGGTGCTGTTGCTGCTATTGTTTCATCTGAGGCGATCGCCAAATATCCACCTAAACAATCGGAAATGGTAATCAGTGCCAGTAATATGAATAAGGTCTGCGCTGAAATTTCTGCGGCTTTTTATGGTTATCCTGGACAAAAGCTCAAAATGGTGGGCGTTACCGGCACGAACGGTAAAACCACAACTACCCACCTAATTGAATATTTTCTCACAAAAGCCAATTTGGCGACGGCTTTATTAGGAACTCTTTACACTCGTTGGCCTGGTTTTTCCCAAACTGCGGCTTTTACTACTCCTTTTGCGGTAGACTTACAACACAATCTAGCCCAAGCGGTTGATGCTGGGTGTGAGTTTGGGGTGATGGAAGTTAGTTCTCACGCTTTAGCACAGGATCGGGTTTTTGGTTGTGCTTTTGAAGTCGCTGTTTTTAGCAATCTCACCCAAGATCATCTTGACTATCACAAGGATATGGAGGATTATTTTGGGGCTAAGGCTTTGTTATTTAGTCCTGATTATCTCCAAGGTAGAGCAATTATTAATGCTGACGATGAATATGGTAAGCGTTTAATTGCTGGTTTAGGAAAAGAACGGGTTTGGACTTATAGCGTTAATGATAATACTGCTGATTTGTGGATGAGTGGTTTAAATTATCAGCCAACAGGTGTTAGCGGGATTTTACATACTCCTAAAGGTGATGTCGCTTTTAGTTCTCCTTTGGTGGGACAATATAATTTAGAAAATCTTTTAGCTGCTGTGGGTGCGGTTTTACATCTGGGTTTAGATTTACAATTAGTGGCAAAATATATACCAGATTTCCCTGGAGTGCCAGGAAGAATGGAACGGGTACAAATTAGCGATCATCAAGATATTAGCGTGATTGTAGACTATGCACATACTCCTGACAGTTTAGAAAATTTACTGAAAGCAGCACGCCCGTTTATACCAGGAAGAATGATTTGTGTGTTTGGTTGTGGAGGAGATAGAGACAGGACAAAACGCCCGAAAATGGGGAAAATTGCCGCAGAATTAGCTGATATTGCGGTAGTAACGTCAGATAATCCCCGCACAGAAAACCCTGATAAGATTTTAGAGGATATTTTGGCTGGTATTACTGATGCTGTGCAACCAGTGGTAATTGGCGATCGCGCTACAGCTATCCGTACTGCTATCCTAGAAGCTCAACCCGGTGATGGTGTATTATTGGCAGGTAAAGGCCACGAAGATTATCAAATTTTGGGTACTGAAAAAATCCATTTTGATGACAGAGAACAAGCACGGGAAGCGTTACAGGAAAGAGGAGTCAGGAGTCAGGAAAATTTTAGATTTTAGATTTTAGATTTTAGATTGGATTGATGAAATACAATCCAAAATCCAAAATCCAAAATCCAAAATAGAATCACCAATCACCAAAAATCAGCTAGATTAACTTATAGGATAAGAAAGGGGCAAATATGCCAAGAACACAGAAAAACGATAACTTTGTTGACAAGTCTTTTACCGTTATGGCAGATATTATTCTCAAAATACTGCCAACTAACAAAAAAGCGAAGGAAGCATTTGTATATTACCGTGATGGTATGTCAGCACAAGCTGAAGGTGAATATGCTGAAGCTTTAGAATATTATGAAGAAGCTTTATCTTTAGAAGAAGACTCTAACGATAAGAGTTTTATTCTCTATAATATGGGTTTGATTTATGCTAGTAATGGCGATCATGAAAAAGCTTTAGAATTTTATCATCAAGCAATTGAATTAAACCCTCGTCTACCCCAGGCTTTAAATAATATCGCTGTAATTTATCACTACAAAGGTGAAAAAGCTAAAGAAGAGGGTGATAATGACGCTGGTGAAGCGTTGTTTGATCAAGCTGCGGATTATTGGATTAGAGCGATTCGTCTAGCTCCTAATAATTATATTGAAGCACAAAACTGGTTAAAAACTACCGGGCGATCGCAAATTGACGTATTCTTTTAATTTGGTAATTGGTGATTGGTGATTGGTGACTGGTGACTGGTGATTGGGTAAAATTTAACCGATGACTAATAACTAATAACCAATAACTAATAACCAACAACTAATGACTAATGACTAATGACTAATGACTAAATTATGATAGATCGTGAACAAGTCCATAAAGTTGCTAACCTCGCTCGGTTAGAATTGACACCAGAGGAAGAAACGCAATTTTCCACTCAACTTAGTGATATTCTGGAATATATCGAGCAACTGAGCGAGCTTGATGTTGCTGATGTACCTCCCACAACCAGAGCGATTGATGTTAGTAATATAACAAGAGAAGATAAGTTACAACCCTATCCTGATCGAGAAGCTATTCTCAGCAGCGCACCTAAACAGGAAGGTGATTTTTTCAAAGTTCCTAAAATCCTCAATGCTGATTAAACAACAATTAACAATTGATAATTGACAATTGATAATTGTTTAATTCAAGGTTTAAACCCTGCCCTTTCAAGGAGATAAAACCTAAAAAAATCCGCTTTTTCAATATTCTTCCTCATTGTCAATTGTTCATGGTTAATTGTCGATTATTGAAAAACTACCAAAATTAAACAAATTTTAGGAAGTTTCAGGGGAATTATCTTCCCCTGGTTTTTTGTTTAGTCTTGATTTTACGACCCCATAAAAAAACCTGCTTTCGCAGGTAAACACACAACCAAACTAAAAAGCCTAAAAAATTAACATGAATAAACATCAATATTGAAAATACTTCATTGGTAATAAGCTTGTTCAGCTTCTAACTGACGAATCAAATTTTCATCACCTTGAGATTTTGCCACCTGTAAACGATGTTCAACGCTTTTTTTCATACTTTGTCTGTGTGCTTCTTCAGCTTTTTGAATTGCTTGTAGTCTATTTCTACTCATTGCCATAATTTTTACCTTGATACTCTTGATTTTGATGTCATGTTTTGATAACATAACACATTTTTGTAGTTGTTGTTACAGAAAATTTTTAATAATTGTAAATCTATGAATCAAGCAAAAATCTTGACTTTGTTAAGTGATTTTGGAGATAATGATGTATATGTCGGAGTAATGAAAGGTATAATTTGCCAAGTTAACCCAAATCTAACCTTAATAGATTTAAATCATCAAATTCCACCGCAAAACATCGCCGCAGCTAGATTTTCCTTGATGAATGCTTATCCTTATTTTCCCCAGGGTACGGTACATTTAGCAGTAGTAGATCCGGGGGTGGGTAGTCAAAGGAGAGCGATCGCCCTAAAATTAGATCAAGGTTATCTTGTTGGACCAGATAACGGCATTTTTAGCGGTATAATTGCTGAAAATCCAATAATTGCAGCATTAGAATTAACAAACACTGAATATTGGCGAATATCTCAACCTAGCAGCACCTTTCACGGTAGAGATATTTTCGCACCTGTCGCAGCACATTTAGCAAGTGGTGTATCTCTGCACAAGTTAGGCAGAGAAATCAATCCTGAAACTTTGGTAAAATTAGATATTGCAGAATGTCAAATTATAAATAATGGTGTACAAGGTTGTATTCAATATATAGATCACTTTGGTAATTTAATCAGTAATATTCCTGGTAGGTTTGTAGAGGGTAAAACCTGGTGTGTAGAAGTTCAGGGTTTGCAAATACCAGGATGTGTAACTTACAGTGATGGGGAAGTTGGGGAAGTTTTAGCTTTGGTTGGTAGTCATGGGTGGGTAGAAGTTGCTGTAAATAGCGGTAATGCAGAGATAAAATTGCAAATGAAATATTTAGATAATTTACAAGTCTTGTTTTTGCAAGATTGTTAATTTATACTTAAAGGGTAGTTTCGCGCAAAGGCGCAAAGAAAAACCAAAAATTTAACAATCACATCCTATACATCCTATAATCCTGGATATCCTGATTCAGACAAAAAAACACCTAAAGTCAAGGTAAAGATATTACATTATGACTTATTTATTAGATACTTGTGTTATTTCTGAATATGTAAAAAAACAACCTTGTCAACAAGTTATTAACTGGATAGATACAGTTGTACAAAATGCACCCTTTCTTATCTGTTTGATAATTTTGTACCGTCCTGCAATGATTCTACCGATCATCCGATTCACCCCTCTACCCAGATCATCATATACATATATTAAATCATTGCTAATAGCAATTTTACTGAAAACAGGGAAAAATTCAGATTCTCCAACCCCTCTTAACAAGCATGGTTAAGAGCAATTATGCAAAAATGGGGTTTTTGATGATGTAAAAATTCACAAGATCATAATAGAATAGCTATAGCAGTCAGTTAAAAATATTCTCTATTATTGAATATGACTACACAATCAATATCAACCCCAGAACCTACACCAGAAGTATATCAAGGACAGTTTGGAGAATTTACTATTACTAAGAGCGATCGCATCGGTGTGATCATCTATCGTACCAGTTTAATGATATCAGCAATTAGTTTTGCAATTGGTAGTAATTTAGCTTTATTTTATGCAGATAAACCTTTAGCTATTCAAGCTATTACCCCTCTTTACACTTGTTTTAGTTTAGCCTTGGGAGTGAGTTTATTAACTATTCATATTTATATGAAATTACTACACCAAATTCTACAACTTTTCTGGATAATTGGTAGTATTTCCGCTTTGATTTTCGCACATTTGGATAATCAACCTTTTGCGATTACCATTTACAATCAACCACTAACTTTATTTGGTGTCGGTTTTACTTTTGCAGCATTAACAGGAATATTCTTTAAAGAAGGATTTTGTTTTAATCGTTTAGAAACGAAAATCTTAACTCCCCTTGTTCCCCTTTTATTATTAGGACATTTAGCAGGAATTTTATCAACCCAAGCAGAACAGGTTTTATTAGGAATTTGGGTAATTGCTTTTTTAGTCTTTGCGTTGCGGAAAACAATACAAAATATTCCCGCAGATATTGGTGATAAATCGGTTTTTGATTATTTGAAGAATCAAAGATTAGCAAAGGTTTAAAGATCAGAATATCTCACGCAAAGACGCAAAGGTTGATTTTTTTAAAATGTCTACTATAGAAGAGCGCAAATATTGGTTAGCTTGGTCGCAAATTTCGGGAATTGGTCCAATATTATTACAACGATTACACCAGCATTTTGGTAAATTAGAAAATGCTTGGAAAGCTAGTCCTGCGGAATTACGAAAAATCGAAGGTTTTGGTTTTCAAACTTTAGAAAAAGTTGTACAACAAAGAAGTCGTATAAACCCAGAACAATTACTGATTCAACATCAACAAATAAACCCAAATTTTTGGACACCCGCAGATGCAGAATATCCCCAATTATTAAGAGAAATTCCCACACCTCCAGCAATTTTATATTATCGTGGTGAAGTTGATTTACAAGAAAATTCAGGAAAAAAACCCTTGGTAGGTATAGTGGGAACTCGTAAACCTACAGAATATGGAATAAAATGGACTCGTCAAATTAGCACTGCTTTAGCTAAAAATGGTTTTACTGTGGTTTCGGGAATGGCCGAAGGAATAGACACGGAAAGTCATACCGCTGCAATGAAAGCGGGAGGTAGAACTATAGCGGTTGTGGGAACTGGTGTAGATGTTATTTATCCCTATAAAAACAAAGATTTATATCAACAAATTTTAAAATCTGGGATAGTAATTAGTGAATATCCTGCAAAAACTGCACCCAACCGCACCCATTTCCCTCGTCGAAATCGCATTATTGCTGGTTTAAGTCGTGCAATATTAGTAATGGAAGCGGGAGCAAAATCTGGTGCTTTAATAACTGCAAATTATGCAAATGAATTTTGTCGTGATGTTTACGCTTTACCGGGAAGAGTTGATGATGAACCCTCGCAAGGATGTTTAAAATTAATTAGTCAAGGTGCAGGTTTAATAAATCAACAGTTAAATGAATTATTAATTATGTTGGGTGCTATTCCCCAAATAGATGTAGAAACTCCTCTTTTTAATTCTCTTCCTTTACCTCAACCAACTCAAACTAAATTAGAAACTCCTAAATTAGAACCAGAATTACAACAGGTAATAGATATTTTAGCTGTTGAATCTTTACCTTTTGATTTTATTGTCCAAAAAACAGGTATGGATGCTGGTTTAGTTTCTAGTTCTTTGTTACAGTTAGAATTGATGGGTTTGGTTTCTCAACTTCCCGGAATGAGATATCAGAAATTGTAGGTGACAGTTGACAGGTGACAGGTGACAGAAATAAATCTACCAATTATCAATTATCAATTATCAATTATTTTTCCCCATATTCCATTCCGTTTGCATCAGCATAACGGTGCAAAAAACGCATAATTCGTTCAAAATGATCTTCTCTTTCTACTTCAAATTTACAATCTACCCGTTTTAATTCATCTCCTTCATCACCACCAAAAATAAACTTTGTTCCCGTAGGAGTAACACTAATTTCTCCTTCTTCATCTGTTAATAATAGGGAATTTAAAGACTGTTTTGTAAAACTATTAAAACCGGATAAAGCTTTTAATTGTTCAAATTGCATAACTACAATCAGTTTACCAGTGCGGGTTTCCCGTCGTAAACTCACGTTACTCAGTTCTTCAAATAAACCTGCAAAAAATTGAATTGATGGAAGAGTAGATGTCATAATTAATTGGTGATTGGTAATGGGTAATGGGTAATAGATTAATCTAAAATCTAAAATCTAAAATCTAAAATCTAAAATCCAAAATCTAAAATTCCCCTGACTCCTATCTTGGTGGATAATATTGTGGAGTCATCATAGGAGGTTGATAAGTACCCATCGGTACATTATTAACCATACCATTGGGTGGTATTGGACTCATTACCTGGGGTTGAATGAAAGGTTGAATAAAAGGTTGAACTGGTTGAACTGGTTGAATAAAAGGTTGAACTGGTGGTTGAAAACTTGTTGATGGTGGATTATTTGTAGGAGTGGGGGGTGTGACATTCGTTTGACTAAAGTTTTCGTAAGCAGCTTGAGAAATAGAACGGATCAGTTTTTCCGCAGCAGGATCATTATGAGGACGTTTTACCATGACAGCAGCAATGTAACGCTTACCGGTGGGGATATCAATTAAACCTGCATCTCCTAACATTGTGCCAATATCACCGGTTTTATGATATGCTCTTGCTCCTTCTCCTAACCCAGAAGGTATGAGAGTGTTTCTTTCTGTGCGACGCATGATATCTAACATTAAATCACGCGATCGCATACTGACTAAATTACCTTGATTCACTTTAGCAATTAAATCTGCTAATTCTTTGGGTGATGTGGTGTTTGTACCTTCTAAATCTGGTAAAATATTACGAATGGCTGTAGTTGTTAATCCCCAACTGCGAAAACGCCCATTTAATACTTCCTGGCCTCCCAGTCTGGTAATGAGCATATTTGTGGCAGTATTGTCACTGATAGTCATCATTTTTGTGGCTACATCCAACGCTGTGTATTTACTACCCACAGGTTGAGTGCGTAAATTACCAGAACCTCCTGCCACCATTTCTTTTTCCATAGTCAGCATTTCATCCAAGCGAATTTTTCCCGCATCGACATCTTGGAAAAAAGCTACTAAAATCGGGATTTTGATGGTGCTGGCAGCAGGAAAACTTGTACTAGCATTAATATATACATAATCACCTTTATCTAAATCTACCATGAAAACCCCAGGCGTTAGACTTGGGTTGGCGGTAGCTAGATTTTGTAAAGTAGATTTTAAAGTGGTAATTTCTTGAGCTAAGACTAAACCAGAACCAGATGCTTGGTTATTAGCATGAGATTGGGTGATATTGGTCTGAGATGGGGATGCAGAGGTTGTAGTGATGCGGTAAGCAGGGTCTAATATTGATAATATCGTGCCGACAATTGCACCTAGTCCGATACCAACAATCAATAAACGCAAGGTATACAATACAGCCTTAGCCATTGGCTTTAATCGCGTTTTCCGTGATGATTGCCTGGTTACTTTTAGCTTGCCTTGCTTTTGTACACGCACTGTTTTTAATTTCCCTGTAACCGATTGTGGCATTTTGGTTGACATATTTGCCCTTGGTTTAGGGATGGGTTTAACAGCTGTCGGCATGACTAACCGGCTTGATGGTCTTCGCCCCTCAGTTGTAACATTAGCAGAACTGATAGGATTGTTTAACCTTGTGAGTGCTACAGTTTCGCCTCTGTTTGCACCCTGCTGTTGCTTCCTGGCTTGTTTTTGTCCTGCCTTTTGGGACTGTTTTTGGGCTTGTCCTTGGTCTTGTCTTTGGGCTTGGCTTTGGACAGGACGCGGACGACGACGCTGGGAAGACTGCCGTTTTGAGACAGCTATTAGTTTGTCATTTGATTCTGACACTGCTACTCCTTGTTACCCACTCGACTGTTTTGTTTGTCAAATTTCGACCCAAAACTAACTACATTATGCACCTTGATGCTCAGAACCCCCTTCTGTGACTAAGCAGCATTTTTCAGTTTAGTGTAAGTCATAATCAATGCTTTTGAAAGATGATATCTAAAAAATATACTTCCATCATAGTCCTGAGTTTTCTATTTGGTTGTAATTTTGAATTGCCCATTGTACTTGTTTAATCATACCTCTGAGCATAGCAACTTCCGTGGTTTGTAGGTGGGCGCGGTTATATAAATGGCGGAATTTTTCCATCCTACTGGCTGCTGTGTGGGGATAAAGATAACCTATGGCAAGTAGTAGAGATTCTAATTCCTGGTAGTAGGGTTCTACAACGTCCAAGGGTGCTGTTTCTGTTGTCACTGTTTTCTGGGTGATAAAATTTTCGGCTAGTTGTGATAATTCGTAACAACAGATTGACACCGCTGTAGCTAAATTTAAAGACGGGTATTCTGGATTGGTGGGAATAAATACTAGCTTTTGGGCATAATTTATTTCTTGATTTGTTAAACCCCGATCTTCTCTACCAAATATTAATGCTGTGGGTTTTTCTGGTTCTGCTAATAACCAGGGGAAGGCAGTACGCGGATTTTCTAGGGGTAATTCTCCGTTATAATCTCTACCGATGGTAGCGATCGCACGGGTACATCCTTGTAATGCTTCTGGTAAAGTGTTAACTACAACCGCATTTTCTAATATTTCTTTAGCGTGAACTGCCATTTTTAAGGCTTCAAAGGATAGGCGATCGCACTGGGGATTTACTAATATTAAATCACATAAACCAAAGTTTTTCATCACTCTGGCAATTGAACCTACATTTAATTCTCCTGCTGGTTCTACTAAGATAATTTTGATTTTCGATAAAGTTGTTTTTTCTGTTGTCATAAAATATCAAGGAGTCAGGAGTCAGGAGTCAGGATTCAAAGGATAATTTAACCCAATTACCAATTACCAATTACCAATTACCAATTACCAAACAAAGTTTATTTCATTAAATCATCTTGTGCAGGTTCACCGGGTAAAAAGCTATCTTTGAGAATTTCATCTAAACTGTAATTACATTGTTCTGGAAAAGTTGAAAATGGTAAATTAGTTTCTCCTGATGCTAAATCTCTGCCATTTTCATAAGCCTCACTCATCAATATTTCTAGTTGAGATTTTAAACTAGGATTTTCCTGTAATAATTTTATAATATCCCGTCTTTGAATGCGAATTGTTGCTAACCAACTACGGCTGCGTTTACCTGGTTGAAATTCCCATTTTAATAAATGTCCGATTAAAATACTTAGACGGTTTCTTAATTCCTGTTTTTCTTTTTTACCCAAAGATTCAATTTCCTCTATTAAATTTAATAAGTCTAAATCATGCCATTGTTGATGACGTAGTAGGTTAGCTTGATGCTGAGTCCATTGATAAAAGTCAGTTTCGTAAAGATTATTTTTCAGGTTTGCTGCGGTTGGTTGAATTTTAGGGATTTGCATAATCAAAACCTGGTGAACTGTAATAATTATACTATATACAGCAGGTGACAGGTGACAGCAATAGGAACTAGGGACAGTGAATAAATTAGGGGAAGCAGGGGAGAAAAGGGACGTTAATAACCCAATCACCAATCACCAATCACCAATCACCAGAAACCTAAAATGTCACCACACTTCTAATAGATTCTCCTTTGTGCATTAAATCCATTGCATCATTAATTTTTTCAATCGGCATAACATGAGTAATTAAATCATCAATATTAATCTTTCCATCCATATACCAATCTACAATTTTCGGTACATCAGTCCGTCCTCTTGCACCACCAAAGGCTGAACCTTTCCACACTCTTCCAGTTACTAATTGAAAAGGACGAGTGCTAATTTCTTGACCCGCACCAGCTACCCCAATAATAACACTTACTCCCCAACCTTTATGACAACATTCTAATGCTTGACGCATAACTTTTACATTACCAATACATTCAAAAGAATAGTCAGCACCACCTTTAGTTAAATCTACTAAATAAGGGACTAAATCACCTTCAATTTCGTTAGGATTAACAAAATGTGTCATGCCAAATTTTTCTGCTAAGGCGCGTTTTTTGGGATTAATATCTACACCTACAATCATATTTGCACCCACCATTTTTGCACCTTGGATGACGTTTAAACCTATTCCCCCCAAACCGAAAACTACCACATTTGCACCAGGTTCAACTTTAGCTGTATTAATTACCGCACCTATTCCCGTAGTTACACCACATCCGATATAACAAACTTTATCAAATGGGGCATCTTCCCGAATTTTGGCTACAGCAATTTCTGGTAATACCGTATAATTAGCAAAGGTGGAAGTACCCATATAATGGTGAATCATGTCACCACCTATACTAAATCTACTCGTACCATCGGGCATTACTCCCCGTCCTTGGGTAGCGCGAATTGCTTGACAGAGGTTAGTTTTAAAGCTTAAACAATAATCACACTGGCGACATTCAGGTGTGTATAAAGGAATTACATGATCTCCGGGTTTCACACTTTTGACACCTTCCCCTACTTCCACAACCACACCAGCACCTTCATGACCTAAAATAGCGGGAAATAAACCTTCTGGATCTGCACCGGAAAGGGTATAAGCATCAGTATGACATACTCCACTAGCTTTAATTTCTACTAATACTTCCCCCGCTTGTGGTCCTTGGAGTTGTACGGTTTCAATGGTTAATGGTTTTCCTGCACTGTAGGCGATCGCTGCTTTCACTTCCATTGTTCTCTTCTCCCCTAAATTAACTGATCTAGAGTTTATCTCACCCAGATCCCCGACTTCTTGAAAAAATCGGGGATCTATAACCACTTGCCAATTTATTTTTTATATAGTACATTAGTACCGATTACAAGAGAAACCCCCCAGTCTCACAAACTGGGGTTTTATTATTTACTTCTGACTCCTGACTCCTGACTCCTATTCCTAAGGGAGCAACTTGGGTTATTATTTTTGAATGTTTTTTCAATGATTTTCGGGTACGGTGATTCGCAGATTTTGTTAAAATCTAAATCTCAATAACAATTTCCTTATTTTGTAACAAACATGATCAAACCTGCCCTTACTAAAATCGGCGCTCAAATGTCTAACTTGACTGGCGTAAGAGCGATTATGAAAGATATTGATGAAACACTCCGAGCCAATCAGGGGCAGGTATTGTATAATTTGAGTGCGGGTAATCCCCTGATTTTACCAGAGGTTGAACAGTTATGGCGTGACTGTACCGCAGATTTGTTAGCTAGTTCTGAATATGGTGAGGTTGTTTGTCGTTACGGTTCTTCCCAGGGTTATGCACCGTTTATTTCGGTGATGGTGAAGGATTTTAACGAGCGTTATGGTTTAAATTTAACAGAACGGAATATTTTAGTTACTGCTGGTAGTCAAACTATTTATTTCTACGCTGCTAATGCTTACGGTGGCTATACTGATGATGGGGATTTAAAACAAATTGTTTTACCTTTAAGTCCAGATTATACTGGTTATGGTGGGGTGAGTTTATGCCCAGAATCGTTAATTGCTTATAAACCGACTTTAGATATTGATAGCGCGAATCATCGCTTTAAGTATCGTCCTGATTTTAGCCAACTTTCTATTAATGAAAATACTGGTTGTGTGATTTTCTCTCGTCCTTGCAACCCTACAGGTAACGTTTTAACTAATGATGAGGTTGAGAAAATCGCCGCTTTAGCTGCGCCGTATAATGTGCCGGTTTTAATAGATTCTGCTTATGCGCCACCTTTCCCGGCTTTGAATTTTACAGATATGACACCTGTGTTTGGTGATAATACTATCCATTGTATGAGTTTATCAAAGGCAGGTTTACCAGGGGAAAGACTGGGGGTAGCTATCGGTGATGAAAAACTGCTGCAAGCTTTAGAGTGCTTCCAAACTAATGCAGGTATTCATTCTTCTAGATATGGTCAGGCGATCGCAGCTAGAGCGATAGAATCAGGTGCATTAGCGGATATTGCAGAAAATGTGATTAGACCTTTCTACAAGAATAAGTTTGATGTATTAGAAAGTACATTGGAAGCAGCTATGCCTAAAAATTTACCTTGGTTCTTACATCGTGGTGAAGGGGCGATTTTTGGCTGGTTGTGGCTGCAAAATTTACCGATAACTGACTGGGAATTTTACCAGGAATTAAAGAAAGTCGGTGTGATTGTTGTTCCTGGTAGTGGTTTCTTCCCTGGTTTAAAAGATGAGTGGGAACATAAACATCAATGTCTGCGTATCAGTTTGACTGGTAGTGATGAGGAAATTACTATCGGTATGCAGCGTCTAGCTAAGGTAGCAGAACAGGTTTATCAACTTGCGGCGGTTGGTGTGTAAGAAAAATGAACCACGAAGACACGAAGGAAGCGAAGAAGAAGAAAGAGAAGAGAAGGAAGGGTAAAGGGGAGGTGAGTATAAAATCTTCCCCAGTCACCAATCACCAATCACCAGTCCCCGATCTTGATGATTGGATAGAAATTGGTAAAATTGTTGCACCTCAAGGTTTGGGTGGGGAGTTGCGGGTTTATCCTTCTACTGATTTTCCTGAACGTTTTGAGGAGGCGGGTACTCGCTGGATGTTGCGGCCTGGGGAGAGTGAACCGCAACCAGTGGAGTTGTTACAGGGGCGGTATTTGGAGGGGAAGAATTTATATGTGATTAAGTTGGAGGGGGTGAGCGATCGCACTGCTGCGGAAAATATGCGTGACTGTCGGTTGTTTGTTCCTATCAGCGATCGCCCTGAGTTAGAAGAAGGGGAATTTCATGTTATAGATTTAATAGGATTGTCTGTTTTCATGCAGGAATCTGGGGAATTAATTGGAACTGTTGTAGATTTATTACCTTCTGGTCATGATTTATTAGAGGTGAAATTTGATCCAGCTTTTGATGAAAAGAAGGCGGGAAAAACTGTTTTAATTCCTTTTGTGATGGAAATTGTTCCTGTTGTTGATTTGGAAAAAAAACGGATTGAAATTACTCCTCCTGTTGGTTTATTATCAATTAATGATTAGCAGTATTTAATCAAAAATTCTTGTGGGGTAGCTAAGATGTCTACCCTACTAATCAATTGATAATTGACAATTGACAATTGATAATTGTTTCATCCAACGACGTGAACCAAAATATTTACAAGCTTCCGCAGCAATATTACTTGCTAATTCCAAGGATTGAGGAAAGTTATTTTGTAGGATATAATGACAAAAAGCACCATGAAAAATATCACCCGCTCCCAATGTATCAACACTTTGAATTTTAGGAACATTGATAAAACCTCTGGTTTGATCAGTTAAATATTCAATTTGTTTTTCCCCATGAGTAATAGCAATGTGCGGAATTTTAAAACTTTGCAAATACTGAAAAACATCTGCTTGATTTTTGCAGTCTGGAGGATAAAAATTAGCGGAACAAATAGCATAATCTACAAAAGGTAAAATTTCTTCAAAACCTGCTTTCCAACTTCCTCCATCAATGACAACAGGAATATTTTTCTTTTTCGCATTTTCGGCAATAATTTTACTGACTGCCATTTGATGTCCATCAATTAAAACAATATCAATATTATCTAATATATTAGCAGGAATAGAGTTAATATCAGCTTGGGTTTTTACAGCATTTATAGAAATTACAGCCCTTTCTCCTGTATCTTGGGTGACAATGATTGAAGATACTGGTGGGGATGTTTGTTTATTAGGATCTAAGTCAATTATTTTAACTTGATAATCTGCTAAATCTGTAATAATTAATTGTGTCATGGAATGAGAACCCAGAACACCTAAAAGTTGAGATTTATTACCCAAGTAACTAAATGTAACAGATGCGTTGGTTGCTGGTCCACCTGCTGCTACAGTATAATCATTAGCAACTAATTTTTGATTATTCTGGGGTGGTGATTGGGCAAGGTAAATTAAATCTAAAGTAATTAAACCCACAAATAAAGCTGATTTGGTCATAGGTGATTGGTGATTGGTGATTGGTGATTGGTGATTGGTGATTGGTGATTGGTGATTGGTGATTGGTGATTGGAAAATTATACAGTATTTTACAACAGATTGCAGTTCAATTAAGTAAATAATTGAAATTGAAACCTAGATAGAAACGAGAGCATCCCAATTTTGAAACAATAACCGCAGCAACACCAAAAAATCTCTTAAACTCTCTTACCTTTGTGTACTTTGCGTCCTTTGCGGTTCAATCATATCAAGACCTTAGATCATTTTTTCCGTTAGATCAAAATTAATTTACATATTTGGGATGCTCCCGATAGAAACAAAGTTTTAATTATGACTCCTGACTCCTGACACCTTTTATCTATGAATAAAATTACTCACGACAATGATTTTTATGCTTGGACACAAGAACAAGCATATCTACTAAGAACTGGACAATTTCATCAAATTGATGTAGCTAATATTGCCGAAGAAATAGAAGATATGGGACGTTCTGAAAAACGCGAGTTAGAAAGCAGATTAGAAATATTAATTATGCACTTACTAAAATGGCAATTTCAGCCTAACTTACGTTTTCGCAGTTGGCAATTAACTATCAAAGAACAACGTATACGTTTAGAAAAATTATTGAAAGAAAATCCCAGTCTTAATTCCTGTTTATCAGATTCATTAGAAAAAATTTATCAACTTGCTATTATTAGTGCTGAAAGAGAAACAGGTTTATCTTCCTTCCCTGAAAACTGTCCTTACAGCTTAACCGAAATTTTTTCATCCGAATTTTTACCCAATGATATATAATTTACATTATAATATTAACAATCTTTCCTTTTGGGAGAAACAGAAATTATGTTTAAGAACATGGCAATGGATGCACTGGGTTTAAGTGATATCGGTGCTGTCATCAAACCCGAAGATTATAATAAAGTTGATAGTGATGACTATGTAATGCACGAAGAAGGGGAAAAAATCTACTTTTTGATTAAATCAAAAACTGATGAATACTGTTTTACAAATTTAGCATTAATCCATCTTGATGGTAGTTCTGCTATGAGCAAAAAACGGTTATTAAATCGTTATAGCTACAGTCAAAATACTATTAAAGATGTCAGGTTAGAAACCGCAGGAACGGTAGATTTAGATATTGAAATTAAGTTTGTTATGGGGGATAAATCCTATTCTATTGATGTGGCAAAAAATTTTATTGCTCCGTTAAAAGATTTATACAAAGCATTGGTGAAAATTTCTTCTATTCAAAAAGAAAATGGAGTTTATTACCAATATGCTCAAACTAGCTTAAATACTGCTTCTAGTACAGTAGGTAGAGCAACAAATGTTTCTACTTCAGAAGAACAGTTTAAGGCTATTAACTGGTATGCTTTTAATTGGTTAAAATATGCCCATGAAACTTATGTGAGGAAAGATTTTGGGGAGATTTTTGAGAAGTTTATTAATAATTAAGTAAGTATTCAGCTTGCAGCTATCAGTAATCAGCTTTTAGGTTTTAGGTTTTAGGTTTTAGGAGTTGAGAAGTTGAGATATGAATTAACCTTTTGTTGATTTGATGATAAACTTCTCTTACTATAGCTGATAGCCGATTACTGAAAGCTGATTACTGATTACTGATTACTGATAGCTTAAAAATAATAATTATGGCAACTGAACCAAAACCAGGAACATTATACATTGTCGGGACACCGATTGGAAATCTCGAAGATATGACTTTTCGGGCGGTGAGAATATTACAATCTGTGGATATGATAGCGGCGGAAGATACTAGACATACAGGTAAATTATTACAACATTTTCAAATCAAAACTCCCCAGATCAGTTATCATGAACATAACCGTAATAGTCGGATTCCTGAAATTATAGAACAGTTAAAATATGGAAAAGCGATCGCATTAGTTAGTGATGCGGGAATGCCAGGAATTTCTGATCCAGGATATGAGTTAATTAAAGCTTGTGTAGATGCAGAAATTGATGTTGTTCCTATTCCCAGTGCGACTGCTGCCATTACTGCTTTAAGTGCTTCTGGTTTACCCACAAATCGGTTTGTTTTTGATGGTTTTTTACCTGCAAAAAGTCAACAAAGAAGGGAATATTTAGAATCATTATTAATAGAAACCAGGACATTAGTATTTTATGAATCTCCCCATCGGTTGCGGGAGACATTACAAGATTTTGCAGATATATTAGGGAGCGATCGCCAAATAGTTATAGCACGGGAATTAACCAAATTATATGAAGAATTTTGGCGAGGAACAATAGAAGAGGCGATCGCCCATTATCAACAAAAAGAACCCCAAGGAGAATATACCCTGTTAGTGGCAGGAATAGAACCAAGCAAACCACAAATTACAGAAGCAGAACTCAAAGCTGAACTTTTAGGAATGATGAAACAAGGCGCTTCACGTTCCCAAGCAAGTAGACAATTAGCCAAAGAAATATCAGTTTCTCGCAATAAATTATATCAGTTGGCTTTGACAATTGAATTAGATTCGGAATAACGAACCGCAGAGGACACGGAGGACACAGAGATGAAGAGATTAAGATGCAAAACTGCAAAATTAATCTGCGTTTATCTGCGTCCATCTGCGTTCAATATCAAAACAAAAAAAACCAGGAGAAGATAAAAATAAATCTTCTTCCCGGTTAATAGCTACTAACACTTATTCCTCTGCGTTCTCTGCGTCTGGAGCGGTTCGTTTCTTTAAGAGATTAAGACACAAACGCAAAATCTGTATTTACATTCAAACCAGTCACACCATTAACAACAGCAACAGTTTGACCAAGTAAACCAACTTCCGTATTACCATTGACAACACTGAGAGTCAAACTATTTGAAGAAATACCCAAAACTCCAAGGACATCAACACCTTTTTGGAAGTCAAGGATGGTATTTGCAGCAGTAGGTAATTCAACATTAGCGATCCAGAATTGGTCAGCACCAGCACCACCAGAGAGCAAGTTGCCACCACCGGACTGGACATAGAAAATATCATTACCATCACCACCCAAGGCGCGACCATTTGCACCCAAGAAGAAGATATCATCACCAGCGCCACCAGAGAGACGGTAGCCAGTTGCATCGGTAGCGTCTAATGTATCATTACCACTACCACCAAAAGAGCGATCGCCATTATTCACAAAAATGGTATCAGCACCACTACCAGTATGGATGCGGTTACGGCCAGCAATGGGAGAAGTTGCGGTTTGTGCGTCTACCTCATCATTACCAGCACCAGTAAACACAGTGTCATTGATACCATCAAAGGTAGTATTAGATGCACCAGCAATTAATGTATCAGTACCAGAAGTTCCTGAAACCAACTGGGTTTCCTGTTGTACTGCTGCTTCCTCTGGAGTCACACCGAACAAAGTCCGGTACATGACATCATATATCTCAGTGTTGTCCACTGTGGTAGGTAATTTATCCGCATTCATCCCATAGGCTTTAGAAACAATGCTACCGGGGAAGTCAGGAGTACCCACCCAAGCAACACCAAAATTACCCATTGGTCCATCTATGCTATTTTGAGATGGGAAGGGTCTCCAAGGTTGTTCTTGTGTACCTGTACTGCCATTAATACCATCTAAAACTGCACGGTTGGTATTAGTTGTAGTTGGGTTAACTCGGATAAATGGCGCACTAAGTTCGGTATCTGCCAGTGCAGGAGTAGATGTAGAGTTGCCAGAAGGACGGGTGTAAGGCGCGAATTGGAAAACCTGCATCCCACCAGCATCACTATCAGCAGCAGTAATAACCAAAGTATTGGGATCTTGGGTATTAACATAATTCATGGCTACGCCAATAGCCGCATCAGCCCGACGTACAGCTTCAATAGTACCGACAGCATTATTGTTATTAGCGAAGTTATCAGTACCTTCCTCTTCAATAACTACAAAGAAGCCATCAGGGTCCCGACTGAGAATTTTTAAAGATGCCTCTAGCATCTCTGCTACTGTAGGTGCGGTATCTACATAGAGAGGTAGAGGGTTAGGGCTATTTAATCCTAGTTGTTCTTCCCGGCGATCATCAAAGGTATGTCTAGCAGCAAATACACCTAAAAGCTTAGTTGGTGGATTTTGGCTATTAACCACCTGATTCATTTGGTCTTCGGTGTAAACTACTGTATAACCCAAAGATTGCGCTAGTTGAATTAAATTAATGGTAGGGCGACGTTCATCACGCTGTTCAGAAGCATCTATTTCGGCGGTGACGTGGAAACCAGTTGTACCTTTAGGTAACATATACAACTCACCACCGCCCATGATGATGTCTGTACCAGAACGGATCACCTGTTCAATAATTTCGGCGTATTTATCCCGCGCCCGAAGATCGTTACCTAAACGGTTAGTGGTAGCTGCTGCAAAGGCCGCAGTACCAGGTTCGGCTAAATGTCCAGACTGTAATAATGCTGTAGCTTTACCTGCGGCGATCGCCTCTTGTAAAATTGTATAACCAACTTTCCCAGAAGCAGGTGTAACAGTGGTGTTATCCTCATTTAAACCAAAGGATTCATTAAATACCTTCACACCAGTAGCATGAGTTACCGCTCCAGCGTTGGAAGTACCAGTTAACTGGTTTTCCATGTGTCCCAGGTAAACACCTGCATTGGACATCTTATCCCAATTTAATCTGCCATCGGGACCATGATCTATATTACGAGCAGCCATGAAGTGAGAAGGACTCGTACCATCTGGATGGATAAAGATCACATTTCCAGTTTGTCTAGTCGCTTGAGGTGCTGGTGTGGGTACTGGGTTACGAGATGGTAGTTCAACGTTGAACAGCGTCTCATACATCAACTCATAAATCTTGGTATTGTCTAAAGTTGCAGGTAATTTATCTGCATTTAAACCATGCGCTTTAGAAACAATAGAACCAGAAAAATCTGGTGTACCTGCCCAACCAATACCAAACGTTAACACATCACCATTAGCATCTGGAGCAGCTACAAAAGGCGCAGTGTTAGCACCGGTTTGTCCATCTAAAGGTACGTTACGGTTTTCTGTGGTGGGGTTGTTGTTAACAGTACCTACCGTTGCACCAGTGCGGGGATCTACTACTTGTAAACCACCAGCATCACTATCAGCAGCAGTCACCATTAAGGTGTTGGGATGCCTTTCGATGAAGTTCATTGCTACGCCAATGGCTGCATCTGTACGACGCAAACCTTCTAAACTACCAGGCGCGTTGTTGTTATTACCAAAGTTATCTACACCTTCTTCTTCCACAATGGTAATTGAACCTTTGTTAAAGTTGGGGTGTAGTTCCATCAACTTCTGGGTGACATCCAACATTTGGGCAATGGTGGGTGCTGTTTCCCGATAGAAAGGTAAACCCTGTGCGGCTAAAATTTCCTCTGGGCGATCGTTAAAGGTGTGAACAGGTGCAAATACACCTAAAACTTTAGTCGGTTTTACAGGTAAATCAAGTAAAGCTGTCAGTTGTTCTGCTGTATAAACAACTGTGTAACCTAAGCTTTGAGCTAGTGTAATCAGGTTTTCAGTAGGGCGTTGTAGAGAACTGGTACTAATAGAATCCAGTTGAGCCGCCGTACCGTGGAAACCATTAGTTCCAACAGGTAACAGGTTAAGTTCACCACCACCCATGATGAAGTCAACACCTGATTCAATTACCTGTTTGGCAATTGCCGCAGCTTGGGAGCGGGGTACAATGCGACTGCCATTATTAGGGTCAATAATATCTTGTGTCTTAGCCACAAAGGCAGCTGTACCAGGCTCAAAGATAGCTCCAGATTGCACTAACGCTGTGACTTTTCCTGCATCTCTGGCTTCTTCAACAATGGTTTTGTTAGAACCTGAAAGAGAAGTAATTGGTAAATTATTTAGTTCATAGCCAAAGGATTCAGCGTAAACTTTAGCACCTGTTGCATGAGTGACAGCACCACCGTTAGATGTACCACCTAACTGATCTTCCATGTGCCCCAGGTAAACACCAGCATGGCTGAGTTTGTCCCAATTCAATCGCCCATCGGGACCATGATCTACAAACCGTGCAAAAGCGAAGTGAGATGGACTTGTTCCATCTGGGTGCATGAAAATAACGTGATTACCTCGATTACCTGTTGTCATAAAACCTCTGAATAACCAGTTAAGTTTTTGGGATTTATCCTCACTAAACTAGGTAATCGTTAAGAGAAGTTACAGCAGTGGTTAATTGCAATTTATTTATTTCTTAATTTTTGTTAAATTTAATATTAATTACAAGTTAAGGATGTACATATTTTAATTAAATCAAAATATTTATGAATCAGCTTAAATGGGCAAGATAGTTAATTCCAAAATAAGATCAAACTCCTTTGACACTATATAGTTTTGCTAAGTTTGCGGCTAATATTACAATGGAGATAATTGACAAATAGAGGAAAGACCCAGAATGACCCAAGTGGTTCTAGGAGAAAACGAAGGAATAGATTCAGCCCTGCGTCGGTTTAAACGCCAGGTTTCCAAAGCTGGAATTTTGGCTGACGTAAAGTATCATCGTCACTTTGAAACCCCCCTGGAAAAGCGCAAACGTAAAGCAGTCGCAGCTAGACGGAAACGCCGTTTTAAATAAACCTATTCGGTTTGGTAATGGATTGCTTGAGATATCCTTATCAATCAAGCACAATAACTTTACCATGTTCTTAAAATAATTCAGGAAGCTGCGACACACCCCTGATGGGGTGTAATTTTATGGGTGGAACTTAGTGCGTAAGCCTTTTGTCTTGCTTAGATGGAGTTAGCGGAAATCGCTTCCCATCTAACAAAAATGGTGATTGGTGATTGGTGATTGGTGATTGGTGATTGGTGATTGGTGATTGGTGATTGGTGATTGGTGATTGGTGATTGGTGATTGGTGATTGGTGATTGGTGATTGGTGATTGGTGATTGGTGATT